>JAHAZJ010000213.1 GCA_018385315.1 Treponema sp.
TTATAGTAAGGTGTTACTACCAAAGCGGCATCTGCACCAACTTTCTTTGCACGTTCAACGTATGCAACAGCATCTTTAGTATTGTTAGAACCAGCACCAAGAATTACCGGGATTTTTTTACCAGTAGATTTTTCAAATGCACGAACCTCTTCCATTACAATCTGAATAATCTTGTCTTCTTCTTCACCAGGGCGCTCATCCAACGTAGGTGTCTCAGCAGTGGTTCCAAGAGGAACAAGACCATCAATGCCTTCAGCAAGCTGATGTTTGACATTTTTTCGGAATCCCTCAAAATCAACTGAACCATCAGAATTCATAGGTGTAATTAAAGCTGTAAAAGCACCACGAAAAATATTCATATATTCCTCCATATTAAAAAATATTTTAGGAAACATTTTATATTTTTTCCTATATAAATTCAATATTCTTATATAGCTTCAACAATAGGGGATTTACACAATAATAATATTGGGCTCCGGGTAAAAAATCTGTAAAATCAAAAACTCCCCCAATTGCTCCACCGTCATATCGAAACAAATGGATTTATAATCCTTACACCTTCAATTTCCTGACCAATATTCAAGTCTTCGGAATATAAAACAGAACACCCAGTATCTACAGCCATTGCCAGAATCAGCGAATCCCAATAACTAAATTGAGTTTTTTTGCTGATTTGCATAGCATGCAGGACATTTTCTGTGGTGATTTCGTAAACAGGGAACATTTATTGCTTGTATTATTATCTTTCATGCATGTCCTCCCTTGTCCATTTCGCACCTTTAGTACTAAACCCTATTGATTCTGTAAAGGCCAGTAATTTTTCCATTCCCTGCCTATACTCTTCCTCCGTAGGGAAATACACATCATTCTGATTCACTTTCATAGGCTGAGATTTTCTGGATTTGGTCTGAACTTCTACTTCCTCTGTCATGCTTTGGGCAACAGCGGTCAGCAATCTGGATTTTTCGGATAAAAGGAGTTTTGGCAGCAGACTCATAATCTGTGCAAAATAATTTTCCGTACCATAAGGAGACGCTTTTGAAAGAGAAGTTTTTGTTGCACCATAAGGAACAGATGGCGACGAAACGCCCATATCACCAGTAGAATCTGCAATCTTATAAACAGACTCAGTCTTTTTACTTTCATTTTCTACTGTAAAAGCGGAATATGAATTCGAATCCAGCAATTCTTCATAAGACACGGCATACAAAGTACACAAACCTTTAATCACAGTTAAAGAAGGCTCCGTATCTCCCCTTTCATACTTATTATACATCTGCCGTGAAATACCAATTTCCTGTGCCACTTCAGCCTGAGACAACCCGCGCTTTTCCCTTAATTCTTTCAGTTTTTCCTTCATAATTCAAATATAGCTGCTATTTTCTCTAAAGTCAAATTTATTTTCCCAATTATATGCAAATTATTTTGACACAATAAAACAAAAGCGTGAGATGAAAAAAAAGATGATTTTTCTGTCTATAATATCACAATATAATCTTACATTAATTCCCCATTCTTATTTCTGGAATCTTTAGTGGATTATAATCATTCAGAAAGTCAGGTGATTTATAAAAATTATGCGGGAAAACAACTGGTTGGAAAATCCGAAACGAAGAATTTTTTTAAATGAAATCTACGTGTTCTGCTCCAGGCTGTTTTATATAGCTTTTTGGCAGAACACGTTTTTTTTTAATTAAAGACTACGGCAAACACGGAAACCAAGAGTATTGAATCTCTCGTATGCATCATCATATGCACGATAAATAACAGTACAATTATCACTATATGAATAATAGCCTCCTCCTCGGTTAATACGAGAATATGACCATTCATTAGTGGCATCCCAGCACCATTCGTATACATTTCCAGACATATCGTAAAGTCCTGCTTTATTTGCTTTTTTTAGTCCTACAATTTTTGCCACATTTGATTCACGTTTATTTTCATAAGCATTTCCATCATACCAGGCAACTACATTTATATCATCACTTCCTGAGTATTTATAGTCCCAGCCACCCTGTACTCCACCACGGGCTGCCATTTCCCATTCAGCTTCTGTTGGTAATCTGTAACCTTTTTTATTCTGGTCCCAGCTTACTTTTGCCCATGTAATATTTCCATCCTCATCTTTTTCGATATAAGAAATTGAGTAACAACATTCATCTTCACCCATTGTTACTTTTGTAAGTTCATTACAAAAATATACGGCATCATACCAGGTAACCCTATTTACAGGAAGTTTTTCTCCTTTATCTATACTTGGATTTGTTCCTGTTACTGCCATGTATAATTCCTGAGTTACTTCGTATTTACCCATTGCATAAGCAAAAATATCCTGAGGTCCTTCTGTATTTGCAAAATTTTCCAAAGTTACTTTATTATCTGCAGGAATAATTTCTATCATGTTTTCTTTTTCAAAATCTGATAAATCTATCTGTTTAATCCATTTTGCATAAACTTTTAATGCACCCTTTTTATCTGTAAAAGTGTTATCTTCAACAGGATTTTTTAAACCGTCGTCCCAATACCATCCGTCAAATTTATAACCACTGCGACTTGGAGCTGCTAAAATAACAGTTGCATTTTCTAAATATGAATCTTTATTAGCAGCGGCATTTGTTCCACCATAAAGTTCATAAACAAGTGAATATTCATTTACAGAACTGGCTTTTTTTAAAACAGGCTGGGCAAAAAGGCTTGAAACACAAAACAGCAAGCCAATTACAAACAATGATAATTTTTTCATAAAAACTCCTAAATCCATTATGTTTTATAAGTATAGCACCATTTTTAAAAAAAAACTTTGTTATAAAGAAAATTTGACAAAAAGGTTTCTTTTCTTTGATTTTTTCCTACCGTACTATTAAATAACCCTGCTTTTTATTATAATCGTAACCATGAGTAACAACGGAAACACATTTGGTAATAATTTTAAGGTAACAACTTTTGGTGAAAGCCACGGAGTTGCATTAGGTTGTATTGTTGACGGATGTCCTGCAGGTCTTACTATCACCCCAGAAATTATTCAAAAAGCTTTAGATCGTCGTCGGCCGGGAGCTTCTGCAGATGGAAAACTTAATGCTTCAGTTACTGCCAGAAAAGAGGCTGATCAGGTAGAAATCCTTTCAGGAGTTTTTAATAATAAGACAGAAGGAACTCCTATTGCCATGATGATTCGTAATACTTCTCAGCATTCATCTGATTACGATGAACTTAAAAATACATTCCGCCCTGGTCATGCAGATTTTACTTACGATACAAAATATCAGGGTATGCGAGACTACAGAGGTGGTGGTCGTTCCAGTGGTCGTGAAACATGTGCCCGTGTTGCTGGTGGTGCAATTGCCACAGAATTACTCAAAGAAAAAGGAATTAAAATCACTGCATATACTATAAAAGCAGCCGGAATTAGTGCCGAAAAACGCAATTTAGATGAAATTGAACAAAATACTTTACGTGCTCCAGACAACCAAGCTGCAGAAAAAATGAATGCAGAAATTGCCCGCCTCCGTTCTGAAGGAGACAGTGCTGGTGGTATTGTTGAATGCGTAATCACAGGATGTCCCGTTGGTCTTGGGGAGCCTGCCTTTGATAAACTTGATGCTGAACTTGCTAAAGCAATGCTTAGTATTGGTGCTGTAAAAGGTTTTGAAATTGGAGACGGTTTTGCCGCTGCAGATTCTCATGGAAGCACAAATAATGATGGCATGTATGTAAAAAGCGGAAAGCCTGCTTTTAAAACAAATCACTGTGGCGGTATTCTTGGTGGTTTAAGCAATGGGGAGCCAATCATTTTTAGAGTTGCAGTAAAACCTGTTCCAAGTATTTTTATTCCTCAGAAAACTGTAAAAAAGAATGATGATGGAACTTACGAAGATACAACTCTGCAGATTAAAGGTCGCCACGATATTTGTCTTTGTCCACGTATTGTACCGGTTGTAGAAGCAATGGCTGCTCTTGTAATTGCTGATAATCTTCTGAACTTATAATTTACAACATAATATCAATTGAAATCAAAATCTTCATTGGAGCATATCATGGAAATCCAGTCTCAGAAAAAAACTAGAAAAAAAGCTGCAGGAAAAATTGGCCTTATTATTTTTTCCGCAGTAATCCTTAGTTATGCAGTACTATTTTTCGCTCGCTGCATCACACTCTCAAAGACAAACATTGCCGAAGAACTTTCTTTCGAACAAGAAAACTCTTTATATCAATATTTAAAATCTGCATATACTGTAGAAAATCAGGTTCTTCATCCCCTGCCTTATTCATATGAAAATCCAAAATTAAATGTTTTAGCAGAAGCCGCAATTCTTATTGATGTAAACACTGGGGATATTCTTTATACAAAAAATCCAGACAGAGTTATTCCCCCGGCCAGTATGACAAAACTATTTGCCATGTATGTTGTTGATGAAGAAGTTAGTGCCGGCCGCCTTTCTTATGACCAGATTATTCCAATTCCAGAAGAAGCCCTCGCTTGTAATATGCCACCCCATTCCTCCCTCATGTTTTTAGGAGAAGGACATGTTGTTACATTGGAAGAATTACTGTTAGGCCTTTCCATCTGTTCTGGTAATGATGCCGCATATGCTCTTGCCTACACTATTTGTGGAACCATGGAAGCCTTTGTAGAACGAATGAATCAGATTGCTGTTGATTTAGGACTTGAAAATACACATTTTGTTGAAAGCTCAGGATATTCAGAATTAAATACTACAACTCCAAGAGAAATGGCAAAATTCTGTCGTATATATCTTACAGAACATCCTGATTCTCTTAAAAAATTTCACTCAGTTTCAAGTTTTACTTATCCTAAAAAACATAACATGGCTCCCGGCGATGTTTACGGAGCTCAAGATTTTTCACAAGGTTTACCACGCCACATTACAATGGGAATCACTCAATCAAATACAAATCCTTTGCTTGGAAAACTTGCCGGCTGTGATGGATTGAAAACAGGTTACATTGATGAAAGCGGCTATAATCTTTCATTAACAGCACAAAGAAACGGAACCAGATTTCTTTCTGTAACAATGCAGGGACCTGGTCGCAACAGTACAGAAGGTCAGCAGGGACGGGTTAAAGATGGACTGACATTAATGAACTACGCCTTTGAAAATTTTTCAGATTTTAAAGAAACAGGCTTTATAAAATCCTACTTTGTAAAAAGCTATGGAACAAAAGAAACAGGTTTTAATATTGTTCCTGCCTATATACCAGATGGATTTTGTATTCCTTCAAAAGATTTAGGTGAAAATTACAGTAAGATGTCTGTTACAGTAAATCATCCTGTAAAAATAAAAGATACTGTAGAAGCAGGAGAAATTCTTGGTTCCATTGACTTAAAATATGATGATAAAGTGATTGTTTCTATACCTTTAGTTGCAGATAGAACTACTTCAAAAAGCAATTTCATTATTTCTTTTACAGATAAATTATGTTATAATTTTGATTAGAGGTGCAAAATGAACGTACATAATATAATGGAAGAAGTTGTAGAGCAGAATGTAAACGAATTATATGATCAACTAAAAGAAACAAAACCATCCTGGTTTTCATGTGATTGTAATAATTGTCGTATCGATACCATATGTTATGTTTTAAATAGAATTTCACCTAAATATGTTGTTTCGGGAACAGGTGCCGTTCATTCAGTACAGGAACTTTCAGATTCACAATTAAAAGCAGATTTGGATTCTGTTTGTCTTGAAGGAGTTAAAATTGTAAATTCTACAAAACGCCCTTATCATAATCAGGTAAAAACAAACCTTGCTGTTACAAATACAATTCCTGCATTTAATTTTTCAATCTTTACAGGAACAATCATGGATGGTTCAAATTTCGAACCTATTGGAGATGCCTCAATTCTGTTAAAAATAAATGGTCAGCCTGCAGAAATGGTCGATTCATCCTGGGCAAACCCATTTACAACCCGCTCAAGTACAAAGGGCTCTTTCTCATTTATGGTAAAATCAGTTCCAGCAGAAAAAGAAGGTATTACAAAAAAATTTAATTTTACAATAGAAGTTAGTGCACCATCTTATGGAACCTCTTCATTCCATTTTGAAGTTCCAGTAACCAGTGATGGCTTCACAAAAACAGAAATTGATTCAGCTTTCTCCTTAAAATTAAAAGATATCTTAATTTTCAAAGATTTTATTGAAAACCCAATGGAATAAATTTGAAGGTTTAAATTAAAGAAAAAACAAACAAACTACACACAGCGCAGTTACCTAAAATGGCTACCGCAGAAAAAAGCCTTCTCAAAACCGCTAGATATCGTCGCTAGACGCTAAGGGCGGCAAGGAAATGTGTAAGCTCGCCGGTCAGAGC
>JAHAZJ010000218.1 GCA_018385315.1 Treponema sp.
CATTTTCATCAATCTTCTTCGTGTAATAACGAGGATCATCTACGTCTGTCAAGTTGAGATATTTCGGATGTGCCTTTACCTCTATCTTCCCTTGATTCCATTTTAGTTCAGCCATTCTTCCACCTCTGTAATAAACGTCTATAATGTTCTTTTTTCGAATCTCAATATACAATTCCTTATCCTTTTTTACTTTTTTCCACCATACAGGCGCAGTTGAACTTTTCAGAATCTTGTACAAGATATAGTTCGCAGAAAGAAGCCCGCTCTCTAATTTGGAGATTTTTGTTGCCATAACTTTTCTTTTTTAGTAAAACATATTTTGTAGTTGTTCTACCTATTATACGAATGAGGCATGCCCCGAAATGGTGGTTTCGGGGCATGCTGTGCAAAAGTGGCGCACATCGGGCGCGATTTTATGGAATTATTGTTGTGTTAGGTGGTGAAAAGTTTTTCGTTGGATTCCTCAACTTGTGAACGAAACACACGGAATTCGGCAAGGGTCATTGCTTTACAATCAGTTGCATCAGGACAAGAATCCATACAAAGACGTGCCTGAAGCCCACGATCTTCCACTTGTCCCACACCAAAAGCTTCTGCAATCATCTTTGAGTCACCTACTTTTGCAACCCAAGTATTTTCAATCTTGATTGCTACAACAAAAGCATTTTCAATCTTCTTAATTTCAATTTGTTCTTCCATTTTTATCGATTTTAATTGTTGATTGAACCTTTATACGAAAGAGGTATACCCCGAAATGGCGTTTTCGAGGCATGCTGTGCAAAAGCTGCGCACATCTGGCGAGATTTGTGGCATTATTACTCCAATTTCTTGCTTACAATCAATGTGCCATCAGATTTACACGTATATGCTTTCATTTCTGGGAGAAACAATTTTCTAACAAAACGGAAACGATTGCATATCGTGTTAGACAGCCCTGCTTCTTCTCCAACAATGACACATGTTTCTATTTTACCTGACAATTTTTGAGGTAATGATCTTCCCTTTGGAATATTGACGATACCCAAGTCGACTTTTTGTCGCACCATCTTCATGATATTGGCTGATACATCCTTATTTTCATTTAGGAGTTTATCGAATTGAGCGTTATAAAACCTTACTTGAATGGGGGATAAAGACGTTTTCTGAGAGTCATCTTGTTTCAGTTCCATAATGATAATGTCACCATTCCATGTCATTGCAAGGAAATCAATCTCTCCATACTTGGAATGAATGTCTTGAGGCAGTTTTCCATCATATTCATTCCTCAATTCATCAATCAATGCCTTTTGGGACGCTATGATATCTTTGTTCCATTCCGTTTTAGTGGGTTCATCTTTGAATCCCACAACCATCTCTTTGTCAATAATAATAAAATCGTCCTCTAGCTTAGTTTCAAAAGTATATCTTCGACCTATAAGATTTTGATAGTATCCTTCTTTCTTTCCTTTAGAGGATTTATAATAGCGCTTTAAATTAGAAGTCTCTCTTATTTTCTTCAGATACTCCACAAAACTATTCTCTGTTGGATGTTCAAAAAAATCTGTTGGAGCGATTATCTTATAGGCATCAGCTGCCTCTATTTTATAGCCATTTCGACGAGACGCAAAGGCTAAGACTCTGCTAGTTCCTCTATATACATAGAACCAAGACCGACCTTGTTTGGGATCATGTCCAGTTTGAAAGTCAAGTTCAGGGGTCTTCTTCACAAAATCAATGAGCCAAGGATAATCACTAAGAACTTTTGAAATGAATGAGTCATCCATTTTCCGGTCATAATAGGTGATAAAATCTCTTGTTACCATATTCTTAATAGTTTTAGTAAAGGTTTATATTATTATCACTTTCATTCAATTTATTGTAATTGTTGTCTAATGGCCGTAGGCCGAGGCTATAATTTTTTATACGAAAAATACCTGTCTTCAAATTCGGCGACATCGACCCCTATGCTTTTTGCTTTCTCTATTAACGACTCCCATGTGATAAATTGAACATTATCCACGCCTTCTTTCAAATAAGTATTTTTTAATGAATCAAAGGACTTTTTCAAATCATCTCTATCTTGAGGACATATAAAAAATACATAATCATTATCAGTTCTCGCCCTTATGACATTTCGGAAGAGTTGAAAATATTTATTCATAAAATCATTTTTATCTACTTCTCTTTTCCATAAGTGAGAACATTTGTCAACCATATCTGCATATTGATTCTGGAAATGATTGTCTCTTTTTGATTGGCACTTTTTCCCAAAATCTGGTTCTGTATATTTAATTTCACAATATATTTTTATGGATTTAGTATGTAATATGAAATCAAAATTTGTATTTTCTCCCCTTTCTATATATTCAAATTTTACGATAGCATTCTCATCATACTCAAGCTTCTGACATACAGATTGAAAAATCTCAAATAGTTTTCGAGTAGGGTTTTCTTTATTTGAAATAAGGGGTCTAAAGAAATTGTAGCACATTACCTGTGAGGAATTAAGATGATGGGCATTAGGGTGCAAATGTCCCCTAAGAAGGAATGGTGCTTCTTTTGCAGGAGTAACCAAACAAGATTCGATTACGACTTTCTCTTGTTCGTGTCTAAAAACTATTTTGTCTTTTTTGCATCTTTCAGGTAAATATAAGATGTGTTTGTATGTTGCATATTCTTTTTTATAATGATTCCAATACCAGCCTTCTTGGCCTTTATTGAAGTGGATTAAATTAGCTAATACGATTTTGTCAAATTGTTCTTTATTCATATTGTCTTATTTATAAAAGTTCAACATACTATTAATTCTCTCTTTCATTTCCTCTCTCAACTCTACAGGTTCCAGCACCTCTACCCTATCTCCCATCGCCAACAAATGACTGATGAGTTCGGGGGTGATGCTGACTCGGTAGGTGAATTCGGCAAACTCGCCATACTTCGACCTGCCTTCCGACTGCGATTTGTGTAGGGGGGATGAACGGATATATTCCACTTGTTTGCCGTATGCACGAATTTTTACTTCTGTGACAGGGTTCTCGTCGTTGACATACACACCTACTGTATTGGCATAGAACTTTTGAGCATCAAAATTGTCGGGCATCTTGAAATGCGTGGTCGTAGCATGCACGCTGTTCATCCTGTCCAAACCTAATGTACGAATCGCATCCTTTTCCTTCACATACCCCAGCAGATACCAACGACGATTGTATGCTTTCAAGGCGTAAGGTTGCATATGGAGTGTTTCCATCGGTGCATCATACTTCTGGTAATCAATTTCCAGTTCCTCATTCTTTTGCATTGCCTGAATAATAGTCTTCACCCATTCATGCCCTCTTGCCATTTTCTCCAACAGGATTCTGTCCCTCATCTTATAATCCACAAGGAAATCCTTGGGGATATTATATTGGTTGAGCAACCACTCCTTAGGTTTATCGGATTTCAAAACCTCAGGATTCCGCACATAATAGGTATATCCAACGGACTTATCACAAATGATGTCAACACCAAACATCTCTTTAATGCCCTTTCGATGCTCGTGGAAGGTACGCAAAGGATATTTGTCACCACCATTGGGGTCTGTTCTCCACAGTTCAGCAATTTCCTCATAGGTATAGGCGATCCTTTTACCAAGGAAGAGATTGAGTAACCAGATGTAACGAAAATATGTTTTACTGATCATTAGGCAATAGGTTTTAGTTAGTCGCAAAGTTAAAGATGTTTTCCGAAAAAAACATTTTCGAAGGCAAGAAAAATCAAAAAAAGTAGCATTATTTCGCTCTTTTGTGCGGTGTTTTTGCAGAAGAACCTTCAAAATGCCCGAAAAACGCAAAATGAACAAGAGGGCTTTTTCGTATAAAAGAAGAAAAGCCCTTATTGGGCAAATAATAACAATTAAAATTTTCACAACTATGGACATTGATGCATTTTACAAATGGCAAGAGTCAGTAGGTTATAA
>JAHAZJ010000021.1 GCA_018385315.1 Treponema sp.
CCTGTGACAATTTACCACACAGTCCAAATTGAACAAAATCACATTTCCTACTATAGTGTCCCTATGGAAAACAAAAACGAATATCAAGCACAATTATTTTCAAACAGATTAAAAAAGAAATATAAGGAATTACGCAAATGGGCAAGAAAAAATCGCATTTCTTGTTATCGCCTTTACGACAGAGACATTCCAGAAATTCCTGTTAGCCTTGATTTATACGAGTTTTTACCATCTGATGTTACAACACCATTGGAAGTTGCCCAATTCTTAAGTGAACAAAATGCAAACTTAAGTGCAAATAATCCTCAAACAGAACAAGACATAAAACAAAGAACTTACGTCATTTTATATTTATACGAACGTCCCTATCAAAAAGAAGATTCAGAAGAGAAACTTTGGCTTTCTTTTATGGCACAAGCCACAGCAGAAGTTTTAGGCATTCCTCTTCAAAACATAATTACAAAAATGCGGCGCCATCAAAAAGGCAAAACCCAGTATGAAAAAATAGAAGATTCACCTATCATGTACGGGAATGATACACAAATCATCACAGGACTTGTGCAAGAACAGGGACAAATCTTCAAAATTAATTTGGGAACATACCTAGACAACGGATTATTTTTTGATCATCGCCCTCTTCGCTCAATTGTTCGCGACACTTGCAGCAACAAAGATGTTTTAAATCTATTTTGCTACACAGGAAGTTTTTCTGTTTACGCTGCCCAGGGAAACGCTAAATCTGTTGAATCTGTAGATTTATCTAACACATATTTAGCTTGGGCAAAAGAAAATTTAATTCAAAATGGATTTACCGATAAAAAAAAATATATATTTACAAGACAAGATTGTATTCAGTTTTTGCAGGAAAAAGCTTTAGCTCAAAAAGCAATATTAAATGAAGAAAAAAACTCTGTTTCAAATCAAAGAATGACAGCATCCCAAAATAAAGATTTAATTTCAAAAGCAAAAACTTATGATTTAATAATCTTAGATCCACCAACTTTCTCCAACAGCAAAAACACCTCAAACGTTTTGGACATAAACAAACAATGGTTCCAATTAGTAAAAGATTGTTTGAATATTTTAAATCCCAATGGCGTTTTATACTTTAGCACAAACAGCGAACGTTTAAAATTTGATATAACAAAATTACCACAAATAACTATTTCTGGTAAAAAAATATCTTGCAATGATATAACATCACAAACAATTCCAAATGATTATTCTGGAAGCAAACCTCATCGTTGCTGGAAATTCACAGTAACAGATTAATTCTTAATACAGAAGTTAAAAAAATAAGACTGAATCGATAAAAAACATCAATTCAGTCTTTTTTTATTTAACTTACATTAAGTACTTTGTAAGAAAACAACTTATTTGTTTTCTGCTTTGATACCATAACGTTTGTTGAAACGATCAATACGACCTGCTGTATCAACAAGCTTCTGTTTTCCAGTATAGAATGGATGGCAAGCAGAACAAATTTCAACGTGGATATTTTCTACTGTTGAACGTGTTTCGATTACATTACCACAAATACATGTGATTTTTGTAAGTTTGTACTCTGGGTGAATTCCCTTTTTCATTTGTATAACTCCTATAATCTTGCCCGATATTACGCCCGGCTGCCTCTAGCTTGAACCTAAAAAGGTGCTTCTATCATTTCGCTACCGTCAACTAATAATTATATATAATATCACAAGACGAATACATTATTATAAAAGAAAAATGAACACTTAATCAATAGCTATTAATTTTTCATTTTCCATCAATAAATTTTATCTTATTATTCTCCAGTTCCAACATTCATGCTGGCAAGAAATGCTTCATTAGTTTTACTCTTTTTCATTCGATCAAGAATAAGTTCTGTAATATCAATATCTTCCATTGGTCCAAATACTTTTCTTAGTACCCAGATTTTCTGAAGTTCATTTTCGGTAAGAAGCAACTCTTCTTTACGAGTTCCAGATTTTTTAATATTAATTGCAGGGAACAAACGTCTTTCTGCAAGTTTTCTGTCAAGATTGATTTCTGAGTTTCCAGTTCCTTTAAATTCTTCAAAAATAACTTCATCCATTCTAGAACCAGTTTCAATCAATGCTGTAGAAATAATTGTTAAAGAGCCACCCTCTTCTACATTACGAGCCGCACCAAAGAATCTTTTTGGTTTAAACAAGGCATTAGAATCAACACCACCAGAAAGAACCTTACCCGAAGTCTGAACTGTCTGGTTATAGGCACGAGCAAGACGAGTAATTGAATCAAGTAAAATTACAACATCACGTTTATGTTCAACAAGACGTTTAGCCTTTTCCAGTACCATTTCAGCAACCTGAACATGACGTGTTGCCTGTTCATCAAATGTAGAAGAAATTACTTCACCATTAATTGCTCGTTCCATTTCTGTTACTTCTTCAGGGCGTTCATCAATTAAAAGGACAATTAAATATACTTCTGGATTATTTGTTGTAATGGCATTTGCAATTTTCTGCATTAAAATTGTTTTACCAGCTTTTGGAGGAGCTACAATTAAAAGACGCTGACCTTTTCCAATTGGTGCAAACAAATCAACAATACGGGCAGAAACTTCTGTTGAAACAGTTTCCAGCTTTAATTTTTCATCAGGATACAAAGGTGTAAGGTTTTCAAATGGAACACGAGTTTGGGCAACACGTGGTTCATCAAAGTTTACAGACTCAATTCTAAGCAAAGCAAAGAAGCGCTCACCTTCTTTTGGAGAGCGAGTCTGTCCATAAACAGTATCACCAGTTTTAAGATTGAATAAACGAATCTGACTTGGACTAATATAAATATCATCTGGACCTGGCAAATAACTGTTCTGTGGTGAACGAAGGAATCCATAACCATCTTGCAAAATTTCAAGAGCACCAGATGCAAAAATAATTCCACCGTGTTCTGTATGGGCCTTAAGTATTACAAAAATTAAATCCTGTTTTTTCATTGGAGCAAGATCATCAGCTGTAAAACCATACTGCATTGCCATTTCACGAAGTTCTGGCATTGATTTTATTGTAAGATCGTTAATTAATAGACGTGGTTTATTTGCATTATCTTCACTTGCCATTGCTGCCGCAGCTTCATTTGCAATCTGCTCTGAAACTTCACCACTTGGTGATGGGTATGAAGTAAAGCTTCTGCCATTATAATTTTTCTTGCCAGGATTTTTCTTGTAATTTTGTTTTTGATTTGAAGGGATCCTTTTTGAATTATTACTTACTGCTTCATCATTTTTATTTTCTGTTGCTTCAGAAGATTCTTCTGCTTTAGCCTCTGTAGTTTCTGTTTTCACAACTTTTTTCGCCACTATTCTTCTTTTCTTTACAATTGCAACAGAACCATCATCCTGTTCTGAACCAGGATTCTTTTCACCAATTTCACTTACAGCAGAGCTTGCTTCATTATCTCCTGCTGCAGAAAAGTCTAACGTTGCCTGCATTTCCTGGGCAACTGCATTTTCATCATCTACACGACGTTTTCTCAATGCTGACATTTAAAATTTTACTCCAAAAGATTTAAAAGATTTATATATTTTTGATTTTATATTGAATTAAAAATTAATTGAAAAGAAAAAAATGATAAACTCGATATTTAATTGTTACAGTATTTAATAATAATTGTCAATATTATACTTTAAATGGGTCCTTATGAACAATCATTGCCTGTTTAAATTCTTTAGAAGCAACTGTAAACAAATCTGCATCAGGATTTTCTTCAAGCATAGATACTTCACCTAAAAATTCAACATTATTTGCAATTCTTATTCTTGCTGTTTTTATATTCCCTGAAACTATACTTCCCGTACAAATTTCTACTCTGTCAGAAGCATTAATATCACCAGAAACATTTCCGCAAATAACAACAGAATTTGCATTAATTGTATCTACGTTACAATAAGCATTTCGTGCAATTTCTAAGTCTCCCTCAGGAGCATTAATTCTTCCGTTAAATTTTCCCGTAATTACAAGTTTACTATTAAATTCAAGAACACCATCAAATTCTGTCTCTGTTCCAAAAACTGTAATATTATTTCTAACTTCTGAGTTATCTTTTTTTGCCATAATGCTTACCTTTAACATATTTTATTATATCAGTAATTATTTGTATTAGCAATAATGCACCTGTAAAAACTAAAAGTAAATACTCTAGTAAAATGCCATATTGACAATAAAATGTTGGTTTTCTATTTTTTTCAATAACTTTTAATTTTGATGTAATAAATCCAGGTGTAAAGGCTGCAACACTTTGTGTAACCTCCCCTTTTTCAGAAATGACACAGGTTATACCAGAAGTTGCACTTCTAACAGTTGGAATTCTATTTTCTATACTTCTAAATACAGCCATAGAAAGATGCTGGTATTGACAACTAATGCTTTTTGACCAGGAATCATTTGTTAAATTTATTAAACATCTAGCTCCTGCTTTATACATATTTCTTGCAACTTCAGGAAATGTATCTTCAAAACAAATAGGTGTAGAAAAATAAAAATTATTTAACTTAAATACTTTATAATCACTTCCAGAAGTATATAAATACCCATACATTTTTTCCAATTGCTTATATAATTTGGGAAAAATATTTTTGTATGGAAAACTTTCAGAAAAAGGAACCAATTTAATTTTACTGTAAATTTGAGGTACAGGAGGAATTACATTTTTTCCACCTTCAAATACCAAAGCATCATTTGTATATGAATAAATTGTTTCTGACTTTGAATCTTCAGGATTTCCAAATTTTTCAAAAACAATACCATTATTTCCTATTACAAACATTTTATTTTTTCTATTTATATAATTTAAAACATTCACAACAAAATTTATAGATTTTTCTTCATTAGAATCAGGAACAGGGCCATTAGAAAGTCTATAATATTTATATGTAATTGAAGGAACAATTGCAGTTTCTGGCCAAACTATAATATCTATATTTTCATTCATTTCCAGAGCTGTATTTGTCAATTCATGAAGAGTTTTAAAATTATTAATCTGTGAATCAATTCCTTCATCATCAGGATTTTCATTTTGTTGTATTGCAGAAATTGTAA
>JAHAZJ010000219.1 GCA_018385315.1 Treponema sp.
GACTACAACGTACCTGATGAAATGTATAAATGCTTCCAGTACAATGAACTGGAAAGAAATAAGGCTGCATAAATTTTTACACCTTAAACCTGTAAAAATTTTGTGTTGACTAAATAGCGCAGTTTAAAAGTATTTGATGAAAATTTACAAGAACAAAAAAATGCTTTCTACAATGAAATAAATAAAAAGCAAATTAATGGTGAAATTACAGATGATTGAAGCATTAGAACAAAAAGTAAAATATAACGATAAGACGTATTATTATGGGGAAATTACATCTGCTGGAAAATATCTTACAGGAACAATAAAAGCATTTATTCTCTTGTATCTAATTACTGTCGCAGGTGGTACAGCTGTAGGTATCCTTGAAATTAACCTATCGTGGGAAGAATCTCTAGACCAATACATAATGCTTTCAACAGGTTATCTGGTATTTTTCATTATTCCTTTATTTTTGGCATCCTTAAGTTTTCGTACAAAATAAATTATTGAGAGGTATAAATATGAAAGAACCAAGAAAAGTAAGATGGAATGTACTTGCTGCAATTGAATATGTATGCGCAAATACAATGGAAAGACAATTAAAATATGAAAATACATCAAAAATGCAGAAATGTCTGGAACATTTAAAGTCATATTTTGGAGGTATTAATGAAACACAAGTTATAATTCTTTGTGGCTTGCTGTTTATTAATTTTAAAAAAGACAGAGATATGACAATAAGTAAATTCTTTGCTATTTCTCCTTTAACATATCTTCAACACAATAAAGAAATCGAAGAATTGTCCAAAAGAAATCTTGTAACTGTAAGTATTACAGATGCTGGTCATTCTTACTCTTTTAATGAAGATATAATAAGATCAATATTAAGAAACCAAGAAATAATTATTATTAAAAAAAAGTATGATTCAGTTTCATTTACTAAAGTAATACGGGATATTATTGATACAAGTTGGAAAGAACATGATAGAAAAATGAGAGAGTCATATGACTTTGAGATAAAAAATCTAGATATTCCTTTTGTAAAAAATATAAATGATTGTATTAAATCACATGAAGACAGATATTGTCTTTATACTCTTTGTTATTATTATACCCATGGATGGGTTGCAGAATTACAAACACTTTTTCTTGGTGTTTATGATTCAACTCTAGGACCACGTAATATGGAATTAATGATTACTGGTAAACATAAGCTTTATAAAAATGGATTCATTGATTTTGTACAAAAAGGGAATGTCATTGATTCAACCATTACTATTACAGATAAAACAAAACAGATATATCTTGGGGAAAAAGCGTATTTATATGAACCAAAACTTGATGAAAAATCGCTTATATTGCCAGATACAATCGTTTCAAAAAAACTGTTTTACAGTCAGGAAAATCAAAATCAAATTAATATGCTTTATTCATCCTTGAGTAAAGAAAACCTCAGTAATATTCAAAATGGTCTTAAAGCTAAAGGTTTTCCGACTGGTATATGCATTTTGCTTTACGGTGCTCCTGGCACTGGTAAAACAGAATCTGTATATCAGATTGCAAAAGCTACAAATAGAGAAATTATTCACGTAGATATAAGTCAAACAAAATCTTGCTGGTTAGGAGAAAGTGAAAGATTAATACAAAAGATATTTGATGATTATAAAAATATGTGTCAGAAACTTAAATTGAATGGTAAAAATGATTATCCCATTCTTTTATTCAATGAAGCTGATGCAATCATTCAGAAGAGAACGGAATTCAGAGGTGGTGGTGCAGAAAAAACAGAAAATGCTATGCAAAATATCTTACTTGAAAACCTTGAAAAGTTTGATGGTATTATGATTGCTACAACTAACCTCGAAATAAACATGGATGCCGCTTTTGAACGCCGTTTCCTATATAAAATCAAATTTGAAAATCCAACAATCGAAGCTAAAACTGCAATCTGGCAGTCAAAGTTGAATTGGCTTCCGGATGAACAAGCTAAACAGCTTGCAAGTGAATATAACTTCTCTGGTGGTGAAATTGATAATGTAGTCAGAAAAGCAACGATGGAAGAAATTCTCAATGGCTCAAAAGTAACTATGAATCGTCTTGAAGAACTCTGTAACTCTGAAAAACTTATAAGTAGCAATTCAGGAAGAAAAATGGGATTTTGTATGTAAATAAAATTCAGACTATCTATCCTTGATAGGCTGGGTGTATAATATATAGTTAATTAAGAGGAACAAATGGCAAAAGAAAAGATAAAAAAACAGTTTCTAAATGGTTATGAACGAATCTTAAAAATTGACCACTTAATTGCTGCAGGTAGATATCCAAGTGTTGAAGATCTCGCACAAGCAACAGAAGCTTCTATTCCAACAATCAATCGTGACTTGCGAGATTTAAGAATGAAGTTTGGCGCAGAAGGTATTTTACAATATGACAGGAATAGAAAAGGTTTTTACTATACTCGCCCCTCTTTTCGAATTCCTGCAATGCTTACTTCTGAAAAACAGATTATCGCAGCACAACTTATGTCTAATCTTCTGAATCTGATAAAGAATACTCCAGTTTATAAAAAAGCAATTGAAATATTTAATTCTCTGTCAGAAAATATTGATGAAGATACAAAACTAAACGCTAAAAAACTTTCAAACAGAATCGTTTTCCTGGGAATGAATCCAGTGAAAGTCGATGATGAAATCTGGACTAAACTTGAAGAAGCAATGTCTAAAAATAATTATGTAAGTTTCGATTATCTAAACTATAAAATCAGATTTACAGTTCAACCCTGGCAGCTTATTTACAGCGAAGGTATGTGGAGTTTGTATGCTTACAATCAAATGCAAGATGTAAAAGATACACGATTTTATAATCTTCCAGGTATCCGCAATCTTGAAATTGTAAAAAAAGCAGATCCTTTTGTATTACCCCCAGATTTTGAATACACAAAAAGAGCCAAAGGAAACTTCCGCCGCTATATCGGTCCAGAGCTCCTACATTGTAAACTCAAAATCACTTCTGAAAAAACTTTGAACTATATTAAAACCTATGAATGGGCAGAAGATCAGAAATTTAAAAAGCAAGAAGATGGAAGTACAATAATGACTTTTACAACAAATCAGGATTATCCGGTCCTTGGATGGGTGCTAAGTCACGGGATGTATGTGCAACCTTTAGAACCGGAATGGCTGGTGAATGAATGGAAAAAAAATGTAATTGCTATGAGGAATAGTATATGAGACAAATTTTTTCAAATGACCCACAAATTAATAAGAAAAATGCAATTGAGTTACTTCAAACGTTTATCAATACAAAACTTGATGGTGATAAAAATAAATTAAGAGCTTTTTCTTTTTGGGGAATTGAGAATGATAAAGACTTTGGAAATGGTCTTTCTTATGCTGATGGAGATAGAACTAAAGTTGCATATGCGATAGATTATCTTTTATTTTATAAAGCATTCGAAGGAATTGATTTCAGATTACCAGGTTATTCAACAAAAAAAGAAACTTTTTCGGGAGAAACATTAAATACATTTAACACTTTATTTTCTTCAGATGAAAATAATAGAACATCTCTCGCAAAATTATATGGAATCGAATCCTTCAAAAATGAATGTTACAATCCAGATAATAAAAATACAGCAAATGATTTCTATCATGTTTATCAAAGATTAGGCAATTTTACAATTTTACCTTGTTTAACTATTAATGGGCATCAAAGTATTAATACTTATAAAGGTACCGATGTTTCAATAAAGGATTATTTATATCCATTCTTAAAAAAACTTGAAGCAGCATATAAATATTATGATAGTGATAACATACCTGAATCCTTAAATGAATTAGTATCCTTAATGAAACAAAACAGTTTCTTTTTTGAGAATGATAAGGCAAATACATTTGATAAATTTATTAGTCTCTTTATGCTGGACGGTTGGGAGCAACTTGAATTGAAAGTGTATTTAAACAATTCTGAATTAAATGAAGATAACATAGAAATTGTAAATACTTATATAAAAAAAGCTACTCGTTTCATAGAAAATAGAACAAATAAAATAGTTGATAAACTTATTAATATTTTAGGTGATTATAAGAGAGGATAAAAAAATGGGACTTGATTTATCAGAATTTAAAAATATCAAAAAAAATATTTATTCATATTTGTGGAATAATTTTGATTTCGATTTTGAAGTAGTTAAAAGTGGAAAAAAAGATCCTTCATACGAGTTTGGCTTTTCAGGTAATAGCTTAATTGAATTTGTTGGCAAATCGATTTCTGATTGTTTTGCAATTAATACAAATCAAAATACTTTTATAGAAAAATTTAAAATGGCTTGTTCTGGTACTGGTGATGAATTAAAAAAAATAACTACTCTTCATTCTTCATCATTGTGTGCATTATTGTTTTTCTTTAATGTAAATAACAAAAATCTTATCTTTAAGGAATTAAAAGACTATGAGTTTACAGAATCTTATTTTGAATTTCAAAATAAAGTAATTGGTTATCCTTCTAATATTGATGTTGTTCTTTTAGGAAAAAATAAGATTACTGATAACAAGGTAATTTTATTTCTTGAATCAAAATTTTCTGAATATATAACAGGAATCGGTAAAAAAACTGTTGGTAAATCATATTTTAAACCTAATAGTTATAGTTTTCCTATTTATGAATCAATAGAAAAAATAAAATCTTTTGATTTTAATCAAAAAGATGGTTTTTATAATCCACAGAAATATAATGAAGGTCTTAAACAAATGATTTCTCATTATTATGGTATTCGACGTTTTATGAAAGGTGAATTTGTAGAAGATAATGAAAACATTTATAAAAACATAAAAGAACCGAAAGCTCAGGAAATTATTTTAGGCGAAATTTTATTTGATGATTTTTCAAAAATTGGAACGTTAAAACCATATTTAGATAATTATGAAAATGATTATTCTTCTTTAGCAGCTATTATAAATAAACAATATAAAAAGGATAAAAATAAACTAAATGATGTTAGTTTTAATGTTTTGGAAAAATCTCTTCATTATTCTAATTTGAAGGATTATATTTCGGAATACCCCCAAATTGAAAAATTTTATTTTGGAAATAAATAGGAGTTTATATGAAAAAAATTATTTTATCAGTTTTACTATGTGTATTTTCTTTTTTTGTTTTTGCATCAGATGTAAGCGATTTACTTCAGGAAGCTCAGACAGCTTATGAATCTGGTGATGTCTCTACTGCTATTCAAAAACTTGATTTTGCAAAATCAATTATGGCAAAAGATCAATTGTCATCATCTGTAGATGACTATATCGAAGTTTTAAATTGGGATATTGTAAAATTAAAAAAATCTGAATATATAGGTAAAAAGGTTAAAGTTAAGACTAGATTTTATGGTATAAATTCTGATGGTAAAACAGTTCATCTTGCAATTGGACTATCATGTACATTTGATAATTCTTTGGTAGATAAATTTCTTGAACTTACAAAATATCAGGAATATGTATTCTATGGTACAGTATTTGAAAATAATTCATTATTGGGTCCAATGATTCATATTGAAGCAATAGAATAATTAAGCAAGTAAAAAAAGCCTCCAAACTCTCTCCAATTTGCCAGGGGTAAGCCATTCGCTCCTGGAGAGCCCTCTATGCCAAGATAGATGCCCCTACATCAGGCGACATCTATCTTGGCATAGAGGGTCTGGTGATTAGCAACATAAAAACTCAATGTTATTATCTCCCTCGTATTTATAGAAATCTACATTTTCAGTATCTGCTCAAAAATCCTAAAATTACTGTCATCACGTGGAGAACAATAAACTGCAAATTCTATGATTTCAAAAGCATTCTGAAATTCTCCCATTAACTGTTTATAAGCTCCTGCAACCACTTCCGGTTTATTCATAAAAGCACCGCAGCCAAATGCTCCTAAAATCACAACCTCGTTTTTATCTTTAGCAGCAGCTTCCAGAATCTTTCGGCCCCGTGTAATATGAATCTGTTCCAATTGTTTATCAGAAATTTTAATTGCCTTATTGCCATCACCAGAATTATAAGAATTACTTGGACGTTCTCTAAGATTTGGAGCGGCACAAGTTATTACATTTACCCTTTTCCATTTTTTCTCAGACATGAGAGTTGGATATGCTGTATCGGATTTGAAAATAACCACATCCGGTGTATAAATTAAATCATCATTATGAATAGGATTTACAGCATGTCTGTGAGGAAGATAAAACTTTTTCCACATATCTTCTTCTGTTAAATTGTAATAAAGTGTAGAGCAACGGCACAAACATTCTTCCTGCGCAGAAGAGCCATTCACTACCCCACCACCGGGATTACTTGCCGAAGCAAAATTCAAGACTGCAACTTTTTTATCTTCATACGCCATTGCAGCTTCAAAGGTTCTCTTCTTAGATACAACGATTTTAGCTGGCTGTTCATAAATATTTTTCTCAGCACTAATTTCTTCATTCTCTAAAATCAATTTCTGTTTTGAAGAGGAATCTTTCCAGGCTTTCAACAAAACAGGATTTGTCTTACATAATTTTTCTGTATCCCTGAATATTTCAATGTTTTCTTCTCTGCTCATTTTAGCCCCCGATAATATCAGATAATTTCCATATTATTCTTCACAAATAAAACAATATATTCTTTATTTTAACATACCTATTTCATTTTGGAATTAAAGTATTAGTTTAATTTAATTTCACATGAGTTTTGCTAAAATAATCTGATAAGGAAGACTTATTATGAAGGTTCTAGTTGTTCCAGATGTTCATGGTTCTCATGAATGGGAAGCTGTAAAAGACATGCCGACTGACTCTTATGATTTCATTGTTTTCATGGGGGATTATTTTGATTCGTGGGAAAATCAGTGGCCGGACCAGGGGAACAACTTTAAATCAATCTGCTCTTTTATTCGGGAAGATAGAACTCACAGAAAACTTCTCCTGGGAAATCATGACTGGAGTTATCTCAGCAAAACAGAAAATGGTTCAAGAGTTTCAGGTCATCAGATAGACAAGATTGAAGAAATCAGAAATCTACTTACAGAAAATCATGACATACTTGATATAGCATTTGAATGTGATGGTATCGTTTTCTCTCATGCCGGATTTTCACGAACCTGGATTAAATCGGTGTATAAAGTTTTATGGGATGCTGAAAAACTCTGGTCTATTGATTATCTGAATGAAGAATGGCACAAACTTTCTTTCAATCCTCATGATGAAGCTTTTAATTATGCTTTCGAAGAACTTTTGGATTGGTATGGATTTTTCAGTTCCTCTGGTAATGAAATTACTCAAGGTCCACTCTGGATCAGACCGGAAGCTTTGATTAAAGATGCAGCATATCCGGTTCAGGTTGTTGGCCATACAGAATATTGTCTTGGAGATTTTATTGTTCTTTGTGATAAGGATTTATCGTATGACCAGAAAAATACTGTGATTGCAACTGATTCAAAATATCATCAAATCTTTGGAACAATTGATACTAAGCAACTACCGGCTGATAAAATGCTTCTTTTGGATTTTAATAAGTTTTACAAGAAAACGATGAAATGCATTAATGACATTAAGAGTCAGCAATTTAGTCACATGGATTATAAAAAAGAATTTGTAATGGAAAAGCTCAGGGCTGCTTATGGTGATAAACTTGCTGAAAGATATTACAAGATGTTTTTTTGAAGAGTAATATAGGATTAAACATATTATGAACTACCTGAAACTAAGTAAAAAAATCAGCCATGTACTACGGCATGCACCAGAG
The DNA here is from genome assembly GCA_018385315.1 of Treponema sp. Classification (GTDB taxonomy): domain Bacteria; phylum Spirochaetota; class Spirochaetia; order Treponematales; family Treponemataceae; genus Treponema_D. The sequence continues at coordinate 7,746 of JAHAZJ010000219.1, forward strand.
GAATTTAGTCTCAAAATGGATCGCCAGGGATTTGTTCAAATAGAACAGCTACTTTCTGGTCTTAATGCTCATAATCATTTTGGTGGAACTGTTGATCTTAGTGATCTGGAATACATTATCGCAAACTCAGAAAAACAACGTTATGAAATTGTAGGAGATAAGATTAGAGCTTTATATGGGCATTCATTTGCAATGAGGATTCAGAAAGAGAAAGCCAAACCTCCTGCTGTTTTGTATCATGGAACAGCAAAAAGATTCATAGAGTCAATAAAGGAAAAAGGCCTTCTTCCAATGGGACGCCAGTATGTACATCTTTCAACTGATGTAGAAACCGCTATCTCTGTAGGCATGCGTCGGGATGAGGATCCTGTTATTCTCGAGATTGACGCGCAAGCTGCCTTTCGTAGTGGAATAAAATTCTACATTGGAAATGATAAAGTCTGGCTGTGTGATGAACTACCGGTCAGGTATATCAAAAATCTTCCATGATTTGTCTCAGAAATAAAAAAGCCAGCTGAAGCGACTTACTTCTTATTTTCCTACTACAAGCTGACCGGCAAAGGCAAGCCCTACTCCTACAGCCAAACTCAGTGCAACATAAAGAACAGCAAGTCCGATATGTCCTGTCTTAATGAGAGTTTCTGTGAAAGTTGAATACTAGCGGGGAATACAAGAATCGAACTTGTATAGGCGGATTAACAGTCCGCTGCACTAACCATTGTGCTAATTCCCCAATGACGGAAGCTACAGGACTCGAACCTGCATGGAGATACAATCTACCGCCAGTTTTCAGGACTGGTGCCTTACCAATTAGGCTAAACTTCCAGAAAAGGTCGGTGAGAGAGTCGAACTCTCATTTGCTGGTTGAAAACCAGCTGTCCTGACCGTTAGACGAACCGACCAAATATCGGAGTAAAAAAGATTCGAACTTTTGATAGCATTACTGCTATAACAGCTTAGCAAGCTGCCGCAATCGACCACTCTGCCATTACTCCTAAAATAGGTGGGCGTACCAGACTCGAACTGGTAAAATCT
>JAHAZJ010000137.1 GCA_018385315.1 Treponema sp.
ATTTTATTCTACCCAAAGCTATTGATTGATGTGTTTGAAATCCAATTAAAATTCCCGAAAAGGAAATCCATGAATGAAAAACAGATAGTTGCCCATAATCAACAGGATTTAATAATCTTGTGAAAATAGGAGCTGTAAAAAAAGAAATTCCCATCAAAAGGAATTTCGAAATAGTCTGACCTATTAACACATTTGTGAGTTTTTTTTCCATAATTTGTTATTTAATTATCTTGAACTTCAGCTTTTAGACAATTTATTAGATATTCATTATCATTTGAAGATAAAATTGCAATTCTCATATATTGAGAACCACAACCATATTTGTTAGAAAGATCTTTTATCAACAAATTATGATTATTTAATAGATTTTCTGTTACTTCCGTTATAGTTCTTTTACCGGTATATTTACATAAAATATAATTCGCCTGACTTGGAAAAACTTTTAGATTGTTTATTTCACGTAATTTGTTTTCGAATCTATTTCGTTCTATAGCTAATTTATTACATGCGTCTTGGTAATAAGATTTATATTTATCATAAATTTGAAGAAAATATTCTGCAAGTGAATTTATATTCCAAATAGAATTATTCTTTTGTACTTCACTAATAAGCTCCAAATTTGATGATACAAGTATACCTAGTCGTAAACCTGGTATACCATAACTTTTACTGATTGATTTAATTATTACAAGATTCGGATATTTATTAATAATATATTCATCAATTAATGTATAACGTTTTTCTTGTTCGGCAAAATCAATGAAAGATTCATCAAAGATCAACTGAACATTTCTTGCATAAAGTTCATCTAACAGTTTTAACAAATCATTCTTTTGTAGGAAGTGTCCAGTAGGATTATCAGGATTTATTATAAGAACGTTCGTTGCTTTATTAGCATCCACGGTTTTTAATATATCATCAATTGAATAAGTAAACGTATCTTTATTTACAACTATTTCTACCGTTTCTGAATTACAAAATCTTGCAGGATACTCATTAAATGTAGGATAAGGAATAGCCGTTTTTCCTTTGACCATTCCACCAAAAGATTTTATAAGTTCTGCAGCTCCGTTTCCTACAACTATATGCTCTGGCAAAACATTAAAAATCTTAGCAGCAAGAAGATTCTGTTGTTTAGCTCCGCTTGGATACGATGTTACCAAGGTACTGAAACTAGCTTTTAACTCATCAATAAGTTTTACAGGAGGGAAATATGGATTAACAAGATAACAAAAATCCTTTATTTGGGGAAACCTCCAATAACCTCCATAATTATTTTCCAAATGATGCAATTTTTCATGTATAGGTGCAAAACGAGTTTCTGCAATTGCAAGATCAGCAGGGTCATCAATTTCATACCACTGATCTCCATGAACTGAAAATCCTTTCAAGGTCTTTGTATCTAATAAAGTAAGAACTTTTAGAACAGTTTCATAATATTCATTTTTTCCAAATGATTTCTGATATGCTTCTAAAAATGGAATATAATACTTTTTAGAAAAATCTTTTGATAACTTATAGATATTTACAGTTTTATAATAATCACTTATATCATTCCAATTGAAATGTGCTTTATCTAGCATGCCAACAATATTTTTTTCATCATCAAGAAGAGTGCATGTTCCATCCATCCAAGGTTCAAAATGTGAAACAACAGCTAAATTTTGTTCTGGACTCTCAATAATATCACTTAAAATTTTTGAATTAAAAATTAAATCACTTTCAAGAAGGATTGTATCTTCACTTGATAGAATATCTTTTGCAAGCCATAAAGAATAAATATTATTTGTTTTATCATAAATAGGATTTTCAATATACTCAATTTTCATCCCATTTAAATTTGACTCATCAAACTTTGAAGCAATAAAATTCTTTAGTACATCACTACGATAACCTACTACAAGTGTAAATTTTTGTATTCCTACTTTTATAAGCGCCTCAATTGCATATTCGATTAATGTTTTTCCATTAACTTGAACCATGCATTTTGTTCCATTCTTTGTATAGCGCCCCAGTCTTTTACCCATTCCAGCAGCTAACATCAATGCTTGCATTTTTTTACCCTCTTTCTAAAGTCTCCAATACTTCATGCCAGAAGCATCAAGTTCATCTTTGCGGTACAAACTCTTAACATCTATAAGAACTTTTTCATTGTCTGGAAGATTATCTTTAAATAATTCTTTCAGTTGCATTGTGCTCATAGAACGGAATTCATTATGTCCAACAGCAACAATTACACAGTCTGCTTTTGGAAGTTTTTCGAATGAAACAAGGTCTACACCATATTCGTGTTTTGCAACAGCTGCATCTGCCCATGCATCTGTAACAATAGGATTAATTTCATATTCCTTAAGACGATTAATAATATCTACAACTTTACTATTACGTGTATCTGGACAATTCTCTTTGAATGTAATTCCAAGAATTACAACAGTTGCTTTTTTGGGAGCCATACCAGCTTCAATCATCTGTTTAATTGCAGCATCAGCAACAAATGCTCCCATACTGTCGTTTACTTTACGACCGTTCAAAATAATCTGGCTATGATATCCTAGTTTTTCTGCAGCATTTGTGAGATAATATGGGTCTACACCAATACAGTGACCACCAACAAGACCTGGCTTAAATCCAAGTGCATTCCATTTTGTATTCATACCAGCAATTACTTCATCTGTATCGATTCCCATTTTGTCACAAATCATTGCAACTTCGTTTACAAAAGCAATGTTGATATCACGCTGGCTGTTTTCAACGACCTTAACAGCTTCTGCGGTTTTAATTGTTGAAACAGGAAAAGTTCCTGCTTTAATTACGATATCATATACCTTCTTAACTTCTGCACAGGTTTCTGAATCCATACCAGAAACAATTTTTTTGATATTTGTCAATGTATGAACTCTGTCGCCAGGATTAATACGCTCAGGAGAGTAGGCAATCTTCCAGTCTACACCACACTTAAGTCCAGATTCTTTTTCGATAATAGGAACACAAACATCTTCTGTAACTCCAGGGTATACAGTAGATTCAAAACAAACGATTGTACCAGGCTTAATGTTCTGGCCAACTGTACGGCTCGCACCTTCAACAGGGCGTAAATCAGGAGTTGTATCATCATTTACAGGAGTAGGTACGGCTACAACAATAAAGCGAGCTTCTGAAAGTTTTTTAGGATCTGCTGTAAATTCTACAGTAGTATTCTTTATTGCTTCACCAACTTCGTTAGTTGCATCAATTCCGTTCTTGTATTCATTTACACGTTTCTCGTTAATATCAAAGCCGATAACTGAGATATGTTTTGCAAATTCTACAGCAATTGGCATACCTACATAGCCAAGTCCAACAAGTGCAAGTTTTGATTTACCTGCGATAAGTTCTGAATAAATATTATTGAATTCCATAATCTATTTGACTCCTGTTGTTTCTATTTTAGAATATTCCCTTCTTTATCTACTTTTCCATGCACTCTTGCAGGATTTCCATAAACAAGAGAATAAGGAGGAACATCTTTTGTAACAACAGAACCAGCTCCTACTAGAGCATATTCTCCTATTGTTACTCCGCAAACTACCGTTGCATTTGCTCCAATGCTACAACCTTTTTTTAGAACTGTCTTTTTATATTCAGTTTTACGTTCTACAAAAGCACGTGGATTAATTACATTTGTAAAAACCATGCTTGGTCCACAAAAAACGTCATCTTCAATTTCTACACTATCATATATAGAAACATTATTCTGGATTTTTACCCCATTTCCAATAACTGCTTTTCCACCAACATTAACGTTCTGTCCAAGAGAACATTTTTCACCAATTTTTGCACCAGACATTACATGACAAAAATGCCATATTTTTGTTCCCTCACCAATTTCAGCACCTTCATCAACGTAGCTTGATTCATGTTTGAAATATGCCATTATGCCAAAGCCTCTTTGATTTTTTGTACTACAAATGAAACATCCTTAGCTTCCATATACGGATGCAAAGGAAGACTCAATACAGTTTTAGCAAGTCTTTCTGTTACAGGACAATCTGCAATTGCAGAATCTGTACCAGTATAAGCTCCCTGCAAATGCATTGGCTTAATATAATAAACCATAGAAGGAATTCCAGCTTCTTTAAGTTTTGCCTGAAGCTCTGAACGATTAACATCTAAAGGAAGCTGAACTGTATACTGAGCCCAACTGCTTGTAAAACCATTTTTGATTTCTGGCAAAACAAGTTTTTTATCAAGACCGGCAATTTTAAATTCTTCCGTATAGAACTGTGCAACTCTATTAATATCTTTTACTTCGTAATCTTTAAAAGCCTTGAGTTTTACCTGAAGAATTGCAGCCTGAATTGTATCAAGACGGCTGTTTAACCCGAGTCTGATGTTATTATATTTGTCATCACCAGATTTACCATGAACTGCATAGCTTTTAAGTAAAGCAGCCCATTCATCATTATCTGTAAACACAGCACCGCCATCACCATAACAACCAAGAGGTTTTGCAGGAAAGAAACTTGTTGCAGAAATATCTCCAAAAGAACAGGCTCTTTTACCGTTGATTTCTCCACCAAATCCCTGTGCCCCATCTTCGAGAAGAAATAATCCGTATTTTTTGCAGATAGGTTTTATTGCATTGTAATCTGCAGGAAGACCAAATAAATCTACAGAAACAACAACTTTTGGATTATACTTACCCTCTTTCTTAACTTTAAGAATTGCTTCTTCAAGTTTTACAGGATTAATATTATAAGTTCGTTCATCTACATCAACAAAAACACAGGTAGCACCTTCTGCAGCCGGACACTCACCACTTGAGAAAAATGTAAAATCTGGAACGAAGACAGCATCGCCTTTACCAATTCCCCAAGTTTTAAGAGCAAGCGTAAGAGCATCTGTACCATTTGCACAAGTAATACAGTGTTTTGCCCCAACATATTCTGCAAGTTCTTTTTCAAGTTCTGCAACTTCCGGACCAGAGATGTACTGTGCACTGGCACATACACTCTGAACTTTTTCATCAATCTGAGCTTTTAAAACCTGATATTGTTTTTTTAAGTCTCTGAATTCCATATTCTATTCCTTGATTTCTGCAAACTCGTCTGATGAGTATTCTTTATATTTTCTTCTACATAAACATTTTTATGTTTCAACAAGTACATTTTTACACTCACATGCCCAGCCAATCATTTTTGCCAGGATTCCAGCCATCAAAGCATGCGCAGGAACATTCTTGGTAACAACTAAACAAAAATATTCATATTTTTTCTTCCATTTTTTTTGATTTACAAATCAATTTATTTTTACAATTATTCAAGTTCTTTAATAAAATTTTATACGAAGTTGGATAATTATTTGGAGAAGGCATACTTGTAACAACAGCTCTGCAATAATAATCATAATTATTAACTTTAAGCAATTTTTTCTTAAAAATATCTATTGTTGAATTTAGCTGTATGCATGCTTTTGAAACATCGCACCCTTTTAATTCAACTAAAATGCATTTATCATCATCTAAGACAATTAATCCTTTATCACATTTATTTATTTCTTCATTATCAATAATACCTTTATCGATTTGTAATTCAAGACAAGATTTATTATTGTCATTTATTGCCCTATATTCTTT
>JAHAZJ010000003.1 GCA_018385315.1 Treponema sp.
CTGGAATGACCGAAAGCGTATCAAGAAAATCAAGAAGTAATTCCTTTGCTTCTCTTGGATAGACAAAGGAACAAAGAACAGGCGGAATCACAACTGCTGGAATCATAGATACAAGAAAAGTTTTCAAATCTGGATTCATATAGTTTCCTAAAAAAGGAGAAATACACCGCAATGTATTTCCCCTCAGTGGCAAATCATACTCTGCGTCATGTAGAGTATATTAATATTATCATTTGCCTTAATTGAATGATGAAATCAGGGCAAAATAAAAGCCCCCGTTTCTGATATAATTTAGATGCGACAAAACCATTCAGAAGGAGGGCTAAAATGCCAAAACTGATAGTATGTAAATTAAAGCAGACAGGAACCGAAGTGCTTATGTGCTGTCCAAATCGAAACTGTACCGCTAAGCTTGCGAACGTGCACGAAAACTCTGGAGATTATTACCAGTGTCCTACCTGCAATGCAGTGTTTAATAAAGCAGATGGACTTATTCCGTGCGAAGTTGCAGAGAAAATGTTTCCTGGTGCAATTAAGATTGCTTATTAACAATGTCGGCTCTTCCGATAAGTTCACCATCCTTAAAAATGGAAACTAAAGGCCCGATTATTTCGGGATGATAGCAATCAGGATTAATGACTTCGACAGTTTGATTTCTCAATACGGCTGATGTTATGCTCCAGTATTCAGCTCCTTTAAAGTGAATTAAGCCTGTAGCTCCGACTGTTACAGTAGTCCGTCTGTTTGATTCTTCCTCTACGTCCGCAGAATTATGATTTGGTGTGTGTGTAGCTGTCTTTGTAAATATGTTTTTAAGGCAATCGCCAAAGAATAATAAATATGGTTTTATGGAATGAGTTTTTCCCAGTCTGTACATTATGAAATGTGACCACCGCCAATTCATTCTGTATTCCGTAATGTCAAACGGCTTTTCGCCTTTTGCAATCCGGGTAGCGTAGGCTTCGAACTTGTCAAACTGATTGTGCATGTCTTTTTTCTGTTTTTCTATTGTTGAACCTAGAAAATGGATTTTCATACTGTCTCCCATAAAGAACTGGGGAATGTCTCTCGTACATTCCCCAGAAGTGGCTAAAAGCATATTCCTTTTAAGAATATGTTTTAAGAATAACAGATTGTGTAACTGGATGATGGAATCAAGGCAAAATAAAAAGCCCCGGAAAACACTTGCATTTTCCGGGGAATGTGGTATATTTTATATAGGCTTCCACGCAGGGGAGTAACGGCCGGTATTGGATCGACCGCCTCTTGTACGAAGTCTTTTTTATTTTAAGCAACTGATTTTGTTGCCATAAACTAAAATAACTTCTTTTACAAAATCTAATGATTTTTTTAATGTTTCTCTTGCAGCAGAAATTGCATCTTTCTGTGAATATGCAGAAGTGTCTGTTACATGAATGATAGCAAGTCTGACTTTTTGTTTATCGCATTCTAAAATACGTTCTGAAATTTTATCTAAATCCCTACTTGTCAAAATCTTCATATCTGCTATTTTTCCATCAAAAATTCCATCTGGATTTTTTATTCCCACATTATGATTTTCAGGAGTGAAATACCAGCTATGCCCCTTTTCTGTTAGGATTTTTGCAAGATTAACTTCTTTTTGTAACGGCTCTGCCATTTTAGCTTTTTCAGCCTTGAATGTTGTTCCCTGTAGTTTTCGCCAATTGCTACCATCTACCAAATCCAATGCAAAATTATGTAAACTATTGTCTTTTGCCTGTTTTTCTATGACTTCCCATAAACCATATTCAGCAGCTCTGAAAGCCATGTTATCTGTCATTCTCCACCAGCTTTCTTTATCCAGCGGATTACTACCGAAGCCTTCCTGTACCTTAAACTTTGACAAACTCTTCATTGTTGGATTTTCAACCATATTTCCAAGCTTTCCAACTTGTGATGGCCAGATGGCGCGGATAGAGGTTCTGCACTGGAAATGATATGGCGGAAATCCATATTTTTTCCAGAATGGGTGATCTACCGAAATTATCATTCCATAGCCGCTTGCGGTGAGAAGGTGCCGGCATATTTTACTTGTCCTTCCATCCTCAATGACCATCAGCTGATAGGCTGCAACTCCTGTATTTTCATATTGCTGAAGCTTTCCTGCTATGTATGTGCTCTGTGTATTTGTGCGGAAAACATTCTCCCAGTAACCAGGCTTAATTCCAAGAGCGTTTACATCAACTTTCTTTTTGAGTTCTTCCCAGGTATCGGAGTAAGTGCCTCCGCCTTTTTCAAAGGACTTCAAAAGAATCTGTTTTGCCTTATCCACAACCTCAGCACTGCCAAGCTGGGCCACCGTAAACGCTCTGAATCTCAACTTCGGTTCAAGTTTTTTCCACTCTACCTTGCTCATAGGCACTTTAGACTTCAAGAACTGCATAGCCTCGTTAAACGGAATTTCTGGAATATCTGTTTCATCAGCTGCGTTTATCTTTCGTTCAGGATTTTCTTCTTCGGCGTGGATAAGGCCGAGCATATAAGAAGAGCCTATGAGCTTTTCTATTGCAGAAACCATTTCGACACTTGCTGGGCTGAAGAAAGGCTTTTCGAGGGCT
>JAHAZJ010000004.1 GCA_018385315.1 Treponema sp.
TACGATTTTTTTCATTTGAAAAAATCCTCCTTTTTCTTTGGAGGAAAAGTGCTTGCAAAATTCGTGCCAAGTTTGCTATAAATCCTTTGAAAATTAACAAAGGTTATCTTTTTATACCTTTGAAAAATGACAATATTATTTCAGTTTATCCTTTGAAAATTGACAATAATATTTGAATTTATCCTTTGAAAATTGACAATACTATGTTATTATCTAATTGGAGTATTAATTATGTTACAAAGAGAAATTTGGAATGATTTGATTTCCTGGAAAAAAAGACCCCATCATCCTCTAATCATCAAAGGATTAAGACAGATTGGAAAAACTTATATTGTCAAACATTTTGGTAAAAAATTTTATGAAAATGTTGTTTATCTTGATTTAAGAGCAAATAAAGCTGTTCATAAAGCCTTTGATGGAAATTTTGATGTAAATCAAATGATTCTTTCAATAACTGCTACCGACACAACAGCTCGCTTTATTCCTCACAAGACTCTTTTAATTTTAGATGAAATACAAGACTGTACAAATGCAAGAAGCTCCTTGAAATATTGGGATTTGGATGGAAGATTTGATGTTATATGTACTGGAAGTTTTCTTGGGGTAAAGGGTTTTAGAAATCCTTATACACGGGGTGTTCCAGTTGGATACGAAGAGCAGATAAATATGTATCCATTAACTTTTCAAGAATTTTTAATTAATACTGGAATGGATAAAAAAGTTTTTGATTATGTTTTCAAATCTCTTTCAGAAAAAACAATGATAGACTCTGCTGTGCATTCCAGCTTGCGAGACTTATACTTGCAGTTTTTAATTGTTGGAGGGATGCCCGAAGCTGTATTAAAATTTTTCGAAACTCACGATTTAAATCAAGTACATGATATTCAACAAAGAATTTTACATTCAATTCGTGATGACTTTGGTCGTTATAAAGATAAAGACGGAAATGATGCAATCAACGAAGTTTTAAAGCTTAGAGCAGAAGCATGTCTTGATTCTTTGCCAGCTCAGTTAGCAAAAGAATATAAAAAGTTTCAATACAGTCTTGTTGATGTAAAAGGCCATTCTCCAGAAAAGGCTGATGGTCTTCAATATCTGGAAGATGTTGGTCTTATTGTTCGTTCATTCAATACAAGAGAACTGGTATATCCTCTTACGGCTTCAAAAATTTCTACAGAGTTTAAAGTTTTTTATATTGATACAGGTCTGCTTATTTCTCAATTAAATGAAGATGTACCCTCCAAAATACTTGCAGGAGATTTAGGTCCTTACAAAGGGGCAATTGCTGAAAACATGGTGGCATCAAGTTTTGCAAAAAACGATATGGATTTGTATTATTTTCATGCACCAAGTGGGTCTCCAGAATTAGATTTTTTGTATGAAGAAAATGGAATCGTTGGAATTATAGAATGTAAATCATCAAATAATAGGGCAACCAGTATGAAATTTGTGTTAGAAAATTCAAAAAAATATGGGCAACATCCTGCAATAAAAATTGCTGATGCCAATGTTGGTGGCGGAAAAAATTTTGACACATATCCTCTTTATTCATTAGGATTCATTCAAAAAAAGCATGAAAATAATATAGTTCAAACCATTGATGTAAAAAATATAAAAGTGCCTGATTAATATCATCAAGCACCCATTAAACTATAATAAGCTTCTAATGTATTCTTCTGCTAAAGCTAAAGGTACATTAACAATTTTTTCCTGCTGTTTATAGTTTGCCATGGAAAATCTGATTCCTGTCAGCTCATCATTTTCTTTTAAAACTGTAGAAAGACTTTTTGATTTCAGGTTTTCTTCGGCTTTTACTTCTATTGGATAAACTTTTTCTGTTTGTATAACAAAATCTATTTCCATAGTGGAATTATCGTTAGTGTAATAATATAGGTTTGATGTATTAGCAGATTTTCTTCTGGCACTTAAATATTGTTGTGCAACAAATTGTTCTGTAAAACTGCCCTTGTATGATGTAAAAGAATTATTTCCCACGAGTATTTCACTGGCTGGGGCTTCTACCATTGCTCCTAAAAGGCCAAGGTCATTTACAAAAAGTTTAAAGCAATCTAAATCTTCATAAAATTTTAAAGGCATTTGAATTTTTTTTACTCTGTGAACTTTATGAACAAGTCCAGCATCTATAAGCCATTGAATTGCATTTTCAAAATCTTTTGCCCGGCTCCCTGATTTAATTGCTCCATATATAAACTTCTTATTTTCTTTTGCCAGTTGAGAAGGAATAGAATTCCAGACCATATTAATTTTTGGGATATCTCTTTTTGAGGCATGTTTTGAAATATCTTTCTGATAATCTTGAATAATCTGATTTTGTAATGCTCTTACTTTTTGAATATCATTTTTCTGAACATAATCTAAAACAACAGCTGGCATTCCTCCAACAAAATAATACTGTCGCAAAAGTTCTGTCAATTGAGTTGCAATGGAATTCATCTCTGTCCAATTATGATTCATGATCTGACTTACCAGTATGTCTTTTTTCATTGCAAGTAAAAATTCCATAAAAGACAGAGGATACAGATTTAAGGTTTCAACTTTTCCCACAGGAAAACCACTGCCATAATGATCCATAAGTCCCAGTAAAGAACCAGCAACTGCTACATGTAATTGTGGGACTTGTTCATTAAAATATTTTAATGATGTTAAAGCTTTTGGAGACTGCTGAATTTCATCAAGAATAATCAGTGTTTTTTCTGATTCAATTTTTATATTTGAAATGGCAGAAAGATTTCTAATAATTCTTTCTACATCATAGTCAATAAAAACATCTTCAATCTGAGGATTATTATCACAATTGATATAAACAAAATTTTCAAATTCATTTTTACCAAATTGCTTTAATAACCAGGTTTTTCCAACTTGGCGGGCTCCTTCCAGAATTAAAGGTTTGTGATCCTTTTGATTTTTCCAATTTACTAAATCTTGATATAAAAATCTTTCCATACAATAATTATACATTTTTCTAGGCGAAAGTTTCAATAAAATATACACTTTTCTAGGGGAATATTGATATAAATTTCACATTTTTCTAGGGGAAAAATTAATTGTGAATGATTAAATTTTCTCCGAAGATATTTTAGCACCAAGCCTATACATAAACGGAGGAAAATATGATATACGGATACATCAGAGTAAGTACAGATAAACAAACTGTAGAAAATCAGCGCTTTGAAATTCAACGCTATGCAAAAAAAAGTAAACTTGTTGTTAATGAATGGATAGAAGAAACAATTAGTGGCACAATAAATCCAAATAAGCGTAATTTGGGAAAACTGCTGAGTAAAACTCAAAAAAATGACATAATTATTTGTTCGGAACTTTCCCGACTTGGGCGAAATATGTTTATGATAATGTCAATTCTGAACATCCTGATGGAACGGGGTGTTATAATTTATGCCGTAAAAGAACATTATAAACTGGGAGATGATATTTCCAGTAAAGTGCTGGCTTTTGCATTTAGTATTTCTGCAGAAATAGAACGTTCCCTTATTTCACAAAGAACAACAGAAGCCCTTAGAAGAAAAAAAGCCGAAGGTGTTATACTTGGACGTCCCAAAGGAAGAAGGAATACAGTTTGTAAACTTTCGGGTTGCGAGGATACAATCCGCCAAATGCTACTGGAAGGAAATACCAAAGTTTACATCAGCCAATACTTAGGAGTGTCAGAATCAACTTTATACAGTTACATCAAGGAAAAAAGGATATATATTTAAAGAGATTATAATTGCTCCACTTTTACCCTTTGATTTTCTAAATTTTTCCAAAGCCCCTGAATTTCCTCTTCCTTTTTTTCAATGGGAGGAGGTATAGCAAAAAGCGTGGCAAGTTTTTATAATAATTCCTTTTTTACCTGTACAAATCCTCTATGGTAAAAAGAATTAATTGCTTTTTATATTCTTCATCAATTTCTTTATATCCTGTTTTTGAAAAAAAGCCGTACTTTGAACAAATTAGGCCAGTGTTGTTTACCTGCTGGATTTCATTCCAAATTAGATTTTTATCTAACTTTTCTTCTTTGAATTTTGCTTCATAAAAAATGTAGGAGTCATCATTTTCTGTAACAATATCAAATTCACCGTTTTTGTGATTTACTGGATCATCGTACCAATATTTTCCTATTTTTTCGAAAGAATCTTCTAATTCACCGGAACGATTTTTGCGGATTAAAAACTGCTTACATACCTGTTCAAATGCTTTGGGAACATAATGTTCTTCAAAATCTGGAGCAATAAACTTATCATAGAAAGATTCGGAATCCATGACAGCAAGGCGAGAAAGATTTCTGTAAATATACTTAAAGTAAAACAAAGTAAGCTGATCAGATACATAATACCCGGCTTTTTTCTTGTTAAGTTCATCGTTGATTGGTGATTCTTTTTTTACGATATCCATTTTTATCAACTTATCAATAACATCAGCCAAAGTTGGTGAACTGGAAACCTGGGACTTGGAGAGAATATCTTTGAATCTTACAAAACCTTTTGCCAAAGCTTCAAAAACTTCATATGCATTTTGCATTTTAGAAATTTCTGATTTCAAATACATCTGCACTTCATTTTCAAAACGACTGTGGGGACTGGCAATCAAATCAAAGCGACTTGTTTTCCTGCAAACAAAATTTTATTAATTCGGTTTTACCAACACGACGGCGACCATATACCAGGGCTGCATTATTTTTATCTGAACTTAAAAATTTAGTTATTGATTTAATCTGCTCTTTTCTGCCTAAAAAATTTTCTAAATCTGCCATA
>JAHAZJ010000016.1 GCA_018385315.1 Treponema sp.
TCCTGCAAAGAATATTGGTTTTTTGTGGGAAGATGAAGAATCTTATCTTGATTTTGAGTATGGTGATTACATTTTGTTGAATTTTGATGATGCAAAGGGATCCATGACAATGAAAATGGATGATGAAGCTTATACACTAAAACTTGTTAAATAGAAGTAATGAAATGTTAAAAAAAATAACAAATGAAGATGCTCTTCATTTGTTATTTTTTTTTAACCTTATATCATTAATTTATTTTTTTGATATTATTCCTTCCATGGGAACAAGAAGCTTCTAAGTTTTCTAGGGCCTAAGGTTTCTCTATCATCAAAAATTAATTCATCCCAAGGAATATTTCTTCTTTCTCTTTTTGTCTTTAATTCAGGATGTTGTTCAAGATAATCGTATTTATAAAGTCTGATTCTAAGGGCATTACATTTATTAATTAAAATACCTGAAACAGATGGGAATAGACCAACTAAAAAAACAGAAAGAACCATAAGAATTGCTGTATGAATCAAAACCAAAATAGAAAAACCTGTGTTATCCAGACTGATTAAGAAGCATTTTTTAAGACATTTCTTAAAATTGTTATGCATTGTGGCTCTGATTGGTACAAACCATTGAAGTGAAAGAATAAAAAATATATCCAGCCAGAAAATGAAAGAACCAATCAAAAGACCAAAAAGATTTCCCATTCTTAAAATATAGAAATCGATACAGTAGAATGAAACAATTCCAATTGCGTCACATAAAAGTGCAAAGAGTATAGCGTCTTTTAATACACCTGGAATTGCCTTAAAAAAATCACCCATGCTTACGCCATTAAAATCTGCAATTTGTGCTGCAAGTTCACCAAATGCTAAATTAACAATGGAAAGTATAAAACTGAATATTAATATTGTTCCAAGAATCAATAAGTAAACCCAGGGAGAATTCGATTCTTCTCCAAATGCCATTAAACCTGTTGCACATGCAAGGAAAATTAAGATTCCTGCTGCCAACGTAATCAGATTAACGATAACTACTGTAAGAAGATTATCCCAATCGTCACAAAAACTCTTTTTAATTAAAAATCCGTACATATATTTAATTTAACAATAAATAAAGAATAATAGCAAGAAAAAAGTTATAAACGTTTTGTTAGATAAAAGCCTGTAGGTGTTATGCTTAATGATGAACTATTATTAACTTTGAGAGTGTGTAAATAAGGAACTAAAAATCCCCATGCTGTACCAATTATTGCACCTGTTAGTACGTCTGTGGCAAAATGACATCCACTTGCAATTCTCATGGCTCCTACGGAAATAGCAATGGCATAAGATGTACCTGAAATGACATATTTCCAATTTGAATCCGGATTATATTTTGAGAAAGTGTAAGTAAGAAAGGCTGCTGTGGCAAATGTATATGTTGTGTGTCCAGATGGCCATGATTTGCACCAATCACCATCTTCTATAAATTCTTGAGGATAGTTTTCATAATACATATAGGGACGAGTTCTGCTTGCAAAAAATTTAAGGTTATCTACAGTTCCTTTTGCAAGTAAAAGTGTTTCTAAATACATAATAGTAATTGTTGGCAGTTCTTTTAGATTAGTTGCAGAAAAAAGAAGTGGGGAAGCAAATGCAAAACCAACAAGTACGTCTGATGAAATGTCGATGGTCTTTGAATAATCCTTCATAAAATATCGGTCAAAGCTGTTTATTGTGTCTTTAGAAGGAATGGATGAAAAAGTTTTATCGTTTACATCAAGAATATTGTCTAATAAAAATTCAGTTCCATTAAGTGCTACCCCTGTTCCAAAAAGAATGCCATCAGTTAATGGGTCGATTTTAAATGTATTATCAGAACCAAGCCATTTAAAATTTGGGGAATAGGTGTGAGCTGTAAAAGAAATAAAAAATAATGGGAATATTGCTAATAGGAATTTTTTCATTGTGGTATTCCTTGTTATAAAAAAAAGGGGATAAAAAAAGGCTATGAAAATATCACAGCCTTTTATGTTATTAGTTCAAATAATTAGAACCAGAAACGGAAACCTAAGTCAATTGGGAAATTAACTAAAGCAGGTTTTACACCGTTGTCGATCCAAAGCATTGGATTCCAAGCACCTTCGATGTAGAGTTCGAGGAACTTGTTTAAAAGGAATACGTTTGTTCCAACAAAAGCACGTCCACCAAAACCGAAAGCAGAGTTATCACCTGTACGGAATGCAGCACCAAGACCAACACCGTAGAACCAACCCCAGTTTCTTTCAATTTTTGGGTTTGCAATCCACCAGTCAGCTGTAACACCTACACAGAGTGGGTCGAATGATGGAATTGAAACAGCGAATACACATGGAACTGTGCTTAATTTGAATGTTACAGCACCTGAACCACCGATTCCATTACCAATTACTGGACCACCCTGAAGTCCAACACCAGTTTTTGCAAAAATGCTAGCAGTACCCATTACAAAGAGTACAGCAAGAACAGAAAAAAGTTTTTTCATAAAGTTCTCCTCAGAAATTTTTTTAAAAAATCTCTCTTATTTTTTTTTCTATACAAATAAATCTTAGTAAAATGTTCAGATATTTGCAAGTCCTGAAAAATAATAAAAAAAAATTAAAAATTTATAAAATTTGTATTTTGAGCTATTGACACTAATAATGAAAGAGAATATATTATAAACACGCTCGCAAGAACGGATGGGCTACTAGCTCAGTAGGTAGAGCAACGCCCTTTTAAGGCGTGGGTCACTGGTTCGAATCCAGTGTAGCTCAGAGAAAGGACTTCAGAGAAATCTGAAGTCTTTTTTTTGCCCTGTTTTTTTTGGTAGAGAAATTTTAGAAAAAAGTGATTTCATATTAAAAAATATGCTGGGGTATTTTCATTACGCCTTTTTTGCTGCTTGTTCTAAAGTTAAGTCTCTCATTCGCATTTCAAAACCTAAGGCTGCATTTTTATAAAAATTAAGCATGAAATAATCTGGTTTGCTTTCTTTGCAGTTATTGTCTTTCTTTGAATTTGAAAAAACATTCATCATTTCTAAACAGAAATTTTTTTCCTGATCTAAATATTCCCATTTGTTCATATTACGCCTCCCGTATCTTCTATATTTTTACTATAACAGAAGGGTGTGACAAATAATGACGCGATACATGTAAAAATCATTAAATTTTTTTTCTTGACAACAATTAAACATATGAATATACTTTCATATGTACAGATGAAAAGATAAATAATGTACATATGGAGGCATATATGTCTGATGTTAATAACACGGAATTTCTTGCGGCTCACGCTGAACTTGTAAAAAAAGTCCTTGATAATCAGCCAAATGAAGAAGTTTTGTATGACTTGGCAGAACTATTTAAGGTTTTTGGAGATACAACAAGAATCAGAATTTTGTATGCCCTTATGGAAAGTGAACTTTGTGTAAGCGATTTATCCTCGATTTTGAATATGAATCAGTCTGCAATCAGTCATCAGCTTAGAATATTAAAGGATGCAAAACTGGTTCGATACAGAAGGGAAGGAAAAATTATTGTATATGCACTGGACGATGAACATATCAGAACTTTACTTAGTGTTGGTATGAATCACGTTGAAGAATAATTAAAGGAATTAAGGAGATTTATTATGACAAAAACTTACAATATCGAAGTAGATTGTGCCGCTTGTGCAGCAAAAATGGAAGAAGCAACAAAAGCAACAGAAGGTGTTAAAAATGCAGCTTTAAGCTTTATGACACTTAAACTTTCTGTTGAATTTGAAGATGACGTTGATGAAAAAAAAGTAATGAAACAGGTTCTTAAAAACTGCAAAAAAGTAGAAGACGACTGTGAAATTGAATTCTAGAAATTCATGCTTGAGTTTTATGTGACGGAAAGTTTTTGGAGGTAAAAGGATGACTAAAAAACAGAAGAAAATTTTAGTAAGAATTATTGTGGCAACTTTTTTCCTTGCAGCAGCATGGGTATTAGATGAACTTTTTGGAATTACTGAAAAATTCTGGTATTTAAGTCTTATCATGTATTTACTTCCATATATTGTAATTGGTTATGATATTTTAAGAAAAGCTTTTAAAGGCATATTGAATCATCAGGTGTTTGATGAAAATTTTTTAATGGCAGTTGCAACTGTTGGTGCTTTTGCCTTGCAGGAATACAGGGAAGCCAGTGCAGTAATGATTTTTTATCAGATTGGAGAATTGTTTCAGAGCATTGCAGTTGGAAAAAGCCGAAAAAATATTGCTGCTTTAATGGATATTCGTCCTGATTATGCAAACATTCTTCGGAACGGAAAACTTGTAAAGGTAAGTCCTGATGAAGTAGAACCTGGCAGCGAAATTATTGTAAATCCTGGTGAAAAAGTTCCTCTTGATGGTGTTGTTATTGAAGGAAATACAACTCTTAATACAAGTGCCCTTACTGGTGAATCTGTTCCTAGAGATGCTAAAACTGGGGAAGATATTATAAGCGGATGTATAAATCTTAGTGGTATGATTAAGATTCGTACTACAAAAGTTTTTGGAGAATCAACTGTAAGTAAGATTTTGAATCTGGTAGAAAATTCGGCCATGAAAAAATCAAAATCAGAAAATTTTATAACAAAGTTTGCCCGCTATTATACTCCTGCAGTTTGTTATTCAGCTTTGGCTCTGGCTCTTGTACCTCCTCTTGCTATTATGGGATACAACATGTTTCATATGTTTGCCATGGAAAATATGGGACAGATTTGGTCAACATGGATTATCCGTGGTTTAACCTTCCTTGTTATAAGCTGTCCTTGTGCTCTTGTAATTTCTATCCCCTTAAGTTTTTTTGGTGGAATTGGCTGTGCAAGTAAAAATGGTATTCTTGTAAAGGGGTCAAATTATCTGGAAGCACTTTCTGAAACAAAGTATCTGGTTTTTGATAAAACTGGAACTCTTACAAAAGGAGTTTTTGAAGTAACAGCCAAATATGCAGAAAACGGATTTAGTGATGAAGATTTACTTTATTTTGGAGCTTATGCAGAAAGTTCATCAAATCATCCTATTAGTTTAAGTTTGAAAAAAGCCTTTGGAAAAGAAATTGAGCTTTCTAAAGTAAAAGATATAGAAGAAATTGCTGGTCACGGTGTTAGTGCAAAAGTTGATGGAAAGCTGGTTTTTGCCGGAAACAAACGTTTAATGGATAAAGAAGGCATTTGTGTTACTGCAGAACATAATGAGGGAACTGTAGTTTATATTGGTGTAGAAGGAAAATATGCTGGATGTATTGTAATTTCTGATGTTATTAAGCCAACTGCTAAAGCTGCTGTTTCTGGTCTAAAAGCTAATGGAATTGCAAAAACAATTATGCTTACTGGTGATGCAGATGGTGTTGCCCAAAAGGTTGCTGCTGAAATTGGCATTGATATGGTAAGAAGTCAGCTGCTTCCTGTAGATAAAGTTTCTGAAGTTGAAAAATTGCTGGCAGAAAAAGCTGATGGCGAAAAACTTGGATTTGTGGGAGATGGAATTAATGATGCTCCTGTTCTTACCCGTGCTGATATTGGTATTGCAATGGGAGCCCTTGGTTCAGATGCTGCCATTGAAGCTGCCGATGTAGTTTTAATGGATGATGATCCTGCAAAAATTGCCCTTGCTATGAAAATCAGTCGCCGCACTATTAAAATTGTTCTCCAGAATATTTGGTTTGCACTTGGTGTAAAAGCCTTGTGTCTTATACTGGGAGCTATTGGTATTGCAAATATGTGGATTGCTATTTTTGCCGATGTGGGAGTAATGGTGCTGGCAGTTTTGAATGCAACAAGAGCATTGAAAATTAAGAATGTAGGTTTAAATTAAAGAAAAAAATAAACAAACAAACTACACACAGTGCAGTTACCTAAAATGGCTACCGCAGAAAAAAGCCTTCTCAAAACCGCTAGATATCGTCGCTAGACGCTAAGGGCGGCAAGGAATCTATTGTTTCCGCCCTTAGAGCCTTTTTGAGAAGTCTTTTTTCTGCTCCCGCCATTTTAGGTAACTGCTCCCAGAGTTTTTTAATGTTTTCTTTCATTGGTAAACCAGACACCCAAAAATGCGGTGATTTTAAGTGAAAAACATTGCTTTGTGAAAGTTTCAAGCATTTGTGGCCGTAAATGAATGATTCTTTTTAGAAGGTGGGGATGTGTTTTATAAATTCTGCCCCTTCCAGGCCCATGGTTTGAATAAAGAAAAATAAAAATCTCCGGGAAGTCTTAGAGTAAAAGTACGGGAGCGAAAACGGGACTACGAAGTGCCTCTGAAGCTGACGAGCGCAGCGAGATGGATAACTTCCAAACAGCTTC
>JAHAZJ010000023.1 GCA_018385315.1 Treponema sp.
GCCTGATAAACAAAACCTCGTCTTTTACAAAGAGAAATGATTTTGTCCAATGTACACGCGTGTGTATCGTTTGTGTTTGCCATTTTTATTACTCCTACGTTACGACCCTGGCTTGAGCCGTTTTAGATTATTTATATTAAACGAAATCTAGCTCGTAAAATATTTCTTATGAAAATATCACAATTCTTAAGATTAAACAATAATTCTAGTTTTTTTCAGAGGCCCCGTCTTTTACTTCTGAAGCTTCAACTTTTTCA
The DNA here is from genome assembly GCA_018385315.1 of Treponema sp. Lineage (GTDB taxonomy): Bacteria > Spirochaetota > Spirochaetia > Treponematales > Treponemataceae > Treponema_D. Next base: position 258 of record JAHAZJ010000023.1, read on the forward strand.
TCTGTTTTTTCATCTGTTTTTTCATCTGTTTTTTCAGAAGCTTCATTTTCCTTCTCATCACCTTCTTTTATTTCTTCAACTTCATCAATTTTATTAAGAACTTCATTAGCTTCAATTGAATCAAGTTTTTCTGAAGCATCTTTAGCATCAGGAGCTTTGGAATAATTTTCCATATCAGGATTTGTATTATCAATAAGAATCTGCATTTTTTCTTGTAAAGTTGAATAAATAAAATTTCTGATTGCGGTTTTTGTTGTTGAATCAGTGGATTTTGTAAAAAGCACAATTATGATTTCTTCTCCATCAATAATTCTGGTTTCATAAACAAAACCTTCACCTGTTACTGTACGTCGTCCTATATTTATGCAGATGTTAGAAAGAATCATATTTTTCTGAAATTTAAAAATACCAGCTTTATTCATTCTGAAAGTAAAACCAGCAGTACTTAAATAATCAATATTAAATTGATAAAGACGAAGACTGTGGGCAAAATATCCATCAATTTTGTCATTTCCACGACAATCCAAACGAAGATATTTTCGTTTTCCCATTGCGCCATTTACATCAAGAATTCCCTTGATTGTAGAGAAAACTTCGCTTACAGGCCCTCCCAACGGAATAAATCCCCCAGGCAATTTTAAATTCATAAGAAATTTTTCTTTATCTGTATTACGAATTCTAGCTGAAATAACACCAAGGAAAATTGATTTCAATTCTTCTTCATATTCAAAGGATTTTATAAAATTGTACCATTCATTTAATGTAAGCTGATCATCAATAAAAATTAAACAAAGAGCATCTTTTGTAAGTCTTAAAATAGGCTTAGCTTCATTATAATGATTAATACAATAAACCTCATATTGTTGTTCTTTTAATGCATCAAGAACATGGGTTGTAATTGAAAGAGGTGGATTTAAGAAAAAAACTTTTCGCCCTAAAATCGGGGCATCTCTACGTTCCATAACACTGCCATTATATCATATTTTTTTATTTATATATAGGTTATATAGAAAGAAACCTTTCTTCTGGACATTTATAAAAAAATTCTTCAATCTTTTTTCGTAAATCTTCATTATTTTTTGCATTTAAAAATGATGATTGTGCATAATGACCAAATTTAAAATTCATTGGATAATAAGAAAAGAATCTCTGAAGTCTTGTTTTCCAAAATTCCTGAGGCTGATATTTTTCTACAAGAGAAATATATTCCATTGCTAAATCCTGCATATCCACCTGTGTATGAGTATGGGAAAGGCTTCCTTTTATTTCAGAAAATATCCATGGCTTTTGAACGCTTGCCCTCGCAATCATCACACCCTCACAGTCTGGTGCCTGGGACACTGCATATTCATAACTTGCCCAGTCTTTTACATTGCCATTCAAATAAACGGGAATATTTTTTTCTGACATAAGCTGGGCCAGCTGTTCACAATATTTGTATCTGGCAGGTCTGGCAAGCTTTTCTTTCTTTGTTCTTGGATGAAGTGTTAACAACTGAACGCCGTTTTCTGAAAGTGCAAGGGCGAATTTAAAAAAATCTTCATCCTTAAAATTTTCATCCCCTAACCTAAGCTTTACACTTAACCTCATAGAAGAATTTTTATTTGCAAGAACATCACTAATACCTTTTACCATATCCATGGTTTCTTCCATAGGTTTAAGCATCCATCCAATTCCCGCCCCTGTTTTATAAATATCTGGCGCAGAACATCCCATATTAATATCTAAACCTAAAACTGGTAAATCACACAAAAACCGTGCCGCTTCCACCATATTTTTTTTATCATGTCCAGTTAATTGCCACACCAGCTTTTCTGGTACAGGGGTTGAATCAATATAATATTTTTCAAATGGACCTTGGGTTAAAAGAGATCCCGCATTAATCATTTCTGTGAAATATTCATCACAACCACCAAACTTTTCTATAAGTATTCTAAATGCCGGATGACTGATTGTGGCCATGGGTCCACAGATTAATTTCTTCATGCTTTGATTTTAATATTTTAACAAAAAAAAATCATCTAAGCATTTATATATAAAACAGGTCGCTTCCTCTTTTTATATATGCGTTTTGTTTTCATATTGGAAATCGGTGGACGGAAGGGTGTTGACAATAGTTTTATATAAAACTATTATTTTATATATGAAAAAAATCATTTTATCTTTAATTAGTCTTTTATCACTTTTTATGTTGGTTTCTTGTCCTGCTAAAAAAAATTACGGAGCGAGTATTGCAGTTTTTATTCCTGGCGTAATGGCAAATAGTCCTACTTATGCTCTTTTAGACAAAGGAGTACGGAATGCTGTAGAAGAATTTAACGCAAACTGTTCAGAAGAATCTCAAAAAGCAACTGTTTATACAATGGAAGCAGGAACAAATCAGGCAGAATGGGGGGCAAAGCTTACAGCCCTTGCGGCACAGCAAAAATACGATGTTATTATTTCATCAAACAGTTCCCTTCCAGAATTAGCTGTTCCTATTTTAGAAATGTATCCAAAACAAAAATTTATTTTCCTTGATGCAGAATTAGAAGGTATACATAACATTTCAACTGCAAGCTACAATCAATATGAACAGGCATTCTTTGCAGGTTACAGCAGTGGTCTTATGTCAAAAAATCATAAAGTTGCAATTGTGGCAGCCCAGGAATATCCAGTTATGAATAATGTTATTATGCCATATTTTGCTTTAGGTGCAAAAACAGCTTATGAAGATACACAAGTAGATTTTAGAATTGTTGGTAACTGGTATGATGCAAATCAGGGAGCATTACTTGCAGATGCATTAATAAAAAACGGAACAGATGTAATTCTTCCAATTTGTGGTGGCGCTGCACAAGGTGTTATAAACTCTGCTGTAAATAGCGGTACTTATATTGCCTGGTTCGACAACAATGGTTTTGCATATGCACCAGGAACTGTTATTTCAAGTTCAACAATGAATCAGGAAGAATTAGCAATGGAGTACACAATGGATTATCTTAGAGGATTTTTTTGGCATGGGAAATCCCATCAATTTGGAATGAAAGATGGCATGGTTGATTTTATTCAGAATGATCCACTTTACATTTCCACTGTACCCGCTGATGTTAGAGAAAAACTTTTTGTCCTTGTTGATCAAGTCAAAAGAGGCGAAGTTATTATTAATGAAAAAGGTATTTCAAAAAAATAAATGAAGCTGGAATTAAAGGATATTAATTTTTCTTTTTCTCATAAAATTGTTTTGGATAAGTTAAACATATCCTTTAATGAAGGCAAATTACATGGGCTTCTTGGAGAAAACGGGGCTGGAAAATCTACAACTGCAAATATAATTTGTGGAGAACTTATTCCCTCTTCTGGCAAAATCCTTTTGAATAATCAAGAAGTCCATTTTTCTACTCCCAAAGATGCAATTAATAACCATATTTGTTATGTTCATCAGCGGCCAATGCTTTGTGAAAACATAACTGTTTATGAAAACTTAATTATTGGACTTTCCAAACAACAAATAAAAAAAGTTTCTGAATTTTCAAAAGCTTTATTGCCTGGAATAAACCTTAAAACTCCAATTTTTCACATTACAAGCGACTATCGATTTTTTATCTCCCTAACTAACGCCCTATTAAAAGAGCCAGAAATTCTGATTCTTGATGAGCCTTCTGCTTTATTAAACAAAGAGCAAATTTCTTTTTTATATTCAAAACTCTGTCACCTTACTAAAAAAGGAATGAACATAATTGTAATCACTCACAGTCAGGAAGAAGCTGAAAAATATTGTGACGATGTTTTTTATCTTAATTCCATTAGCCCTAACTTAAACAAATTGGCTGCTGAATCAACCAAAAACAATGAAAATAATCATCATAAAGAGAATACTAATTTTCCACTAAAATCAGAAAACTCAATTGAAGTAAACTGGAATAACATAAACTGTAAAACAAGAAATCATATCCCACTAAAAAATATAAATCTTAAAGTTCAAAGTGGAAAAATCACCCTTGTAAAAGGTTATGCAGAACAAGGTCTTTCTCAACTGGAAGACATTTTGTGTGGAATGAATAAGTTTAAATGTCAGGGGAAGCTTTCCATCAAAAAAAACAATCAATTAACCACATATAGCCTTTCAAAAGGTTTTTCCACATATAAACTTAGAAATAAATGTGGATTGCGGATTGGAATTATTCCTACAAACAAAAAATTTCGAGGGGCAAATCCAGCGCTTTATATAAAAGACATGCTTACTTTTAAACAGAATTTTATAACACCTGAAAAAATAATAGAAAAATCTAAAATCAACATCTCCAAAGAAGAAAAAGCCTCTGCCCTTTCTGGCGGAATGCTACAACGACTTTTAATAAATCGTGAACTGGCAGGAAATCCAGAATTATTAATATTATGTAACCCATTACAAGGCCTGGATAAGGCATCATGCATAAATATCAAAAATAAATTAGAAAAGCTGGCCGCAGAAAATACTGCCATTTTAATTTTAAGTAATTCAGAATTTCCAGAAGAAATATGTTCCCTGGTTCATCAGCTAAAAAAAGGAGAGTTTGTATGATTTTTAATTACTATTTTCTAAAAACTGTCCTTGGACTTACTTCCATTTATTTAGTATGTGGTCTTGGTAATTCCATTACAATGAAATCCGGTGATATGAACCTTGGAGGAGAAGGACAAATTTATGCAGGTGGATTTACAGCCGCACTCATTCTAAATGCCGCATCATCCTTATCAGCTTTTATTGCCCTGCCCCTTGCTTTTTTACTGTCTGGACTTGCTGGCACCATTTTATGTTTAGTAAGCTGCTACTTAAAAAAAAATAAAAATATCAGTTTCCTCCTTTCATCATTTATTATTTCTTCTGCACTAATACCAATATTAAATGGACTGATTACAGGACCTTTTAGAACTACCCAGGGAACACTGCTTGCAACTCCATTCATTCCCCAGAATTTCCGCTATTCCTATTTGATTAATTTAATTGTAGCCATTTTGATTGCTATTTTAATATTTATATTCTTAAAAAAATCAGAATCAGGTAAAGAAATCACTTTTTACGGAATAGCACCAGAATATGCCTTATTTATGGGAATTAACGAAACAAAAATACTTACATTATCATCTGTAATAACAGGCTTTCTCCACGGAATTGCAGGAGCCCTGGTTGTCTGTGGCATTCATTACACTTGCCATTGCAATTTTTCTTCTGGCATGGGGTGGAATGCCCTTGCAGCTGCAATGATTGCCAATGCTTCTCCCATATTGTTAATTCCCTCATCCCTATTTATGGCATTTTTAATTACAACAGCAGATCAGTATGCCTTATTTAACAATTTCAATTTTGATATAAGCACTTTAATTCAAGCCATAATAATTATAATTGTATCCTTTCCATTCTTTACTAAAGCTTTGAAAGGAGGTAGAAAATGATTTTTGAAATATTAGTTTTTGCTTGTCCACTTCTTTTAGCTAGTGCCGGAGCATTATATTCTGAATACACAGGTACACTAGCCTTGTATTTGGAAGGTTCCATAACTCTTTCTGCATTTTTAACCTTTGCTTTAACTGTTATTACCCATAATTTTATTCTAGCTAGTTTCCTCACAACCATAATAATTTCCTCAATTTTACTTTTCTGTGGATGGATTATTGAAAAATACCATGGAAATGTATTTATAACATCTTTAGGACTAAATCTTCTTTTTGCAGGCCTATCATCATTTTTATCTGCTATTATTTTTAAAACCCCAGGAGTTTTATCTTCTCCTTTATTCGCCTTTAATAAAACTCAAGTAATTCTATATTCAATAATAATTACAGTTATTTTAATTTCTGCCGGTGGATATGTTTTATTCTTTACACAAAAAGGCGTTTATTTTAGAACAACCGGTTCAGATGCCGATGTTTTAAGAGTAAAAGGAATTAATATTTCAAATTATAAAATTGTCTCCTGGGCAATAGCAGGTCTTTTTGCCTCACAAGCTGGTACTCTACTTGCAATGAGAGTATCATCATTTGTACCAAATATTAGTGCTGGAAGAGGATGGATGGCTTTAGCAGCAGTCTATCTTGGAAAAAAGAAGCTGTGGAAAATCATAGCTTTTTCATTGCTTTTCTGTGGCGCAGATTATCTGGGAGCTAACATTCAGAACTTTATTCCAGGAATTCCTTCCTCCCTTCTGCTTGCACTCCCATATTTAGCAGTACTTTTATTAAGCTTAGGTTTAAATTAAAGAAAAATAACAAACAAACAGCCCACAGCGTCTTAGAGTAAAAGTACTTCCTTGGTATTTTGTGTTTACTTTCATTGGTAAACCTGCACCCCAGAAAGGCGAGGATTTTAAGTGAAAAACATTGCATTGTGAAAGATTCAATCGTTTATGGCCGTAATTGAGTGATTACTTTAGTAGGCGGGGATGTGTATTATAAATTCTGCCCTTTCCGTGCCCATGGTTTAAATTAAAGAAAAATCAAAATACTCAGGGAGCAGTTACCTAAAATGGCGGGAGCAGAAAAAAGAATTCTCAAAAAGGCTCTAAGGGCGGAAACAATCGTTTCCTTGCCGCCCTTAGCGTCTAGCGACGATATCTAGCGGTTTTGAGAAGGC
>JAHAZJ010000028.1 GCA_018385315.1 Treponema sp.
AAAATGCTAATGATGACGACAGAACAGAACTAGCTAAAAAGGCAGGATGTCTTCTTTCTCTTGGGGAAAACACTTTAGATGAAATCTGTTCAACTGAATATTATCAGCTTTTTACTGGAAGCAAAGAAGCTACGGCTGTTTATTTTACTGATGATTACGAAAAGTTTGATGAATTCAAAGAAAAGGTTGCAGAACTGGCTCCAAAATTCAAAAAGACTTTTGTTTACATTTTTGCCTGGAGTTCTGCAGATGACTTTGCCTATGAATTTGAAGATATTCCAAATATTCAGATAAAAGCAATTCCTCTTCCAATTCTTGAAATTTATAAGTCTATTTACAACGCGTAAGTCCAAAGGAGATTTTTTATGAAACCATTAACATTTCAACAGAAAGCAATAGATGAACTTATTTCTAGTTTTAAAACTCTTTGGATCCAGTCAGAAGCAAAATTACCTATCGTTTTTAAAAGTCCTACGGGCAGTGGAAAAACGTTTATGACTTCGGCATTTATAAATGAGATGACAGAACAGCCGGATTGGGATGCTGATATTGCCTGGATTTGGATAACTTTTAGTGATGATCTTGCCATGCAAAGCCGTGATAAATTTGCACAGTATTTTAGTCAGAATATAAAAAATCAGTTGATTACTGTTGCAGATTTTAATCAGGGAAAGCTTAATAAAAATGATGTTCTGTTTTTGAACTGGCAGAAACTTGTTAGCACAAAAGCTGAAGACCGATTGCTTCGTCGTCCGGAAAATCCTGAAAACGCAAAGGAAAGTGGCTGCTATTTTGAAGATGTTATTGAAGCTACTCATAAAGATGGCAGACAGATTATTATGATTATAGATGAAAGTCATAAAAATGTTACTGAGGCAGCTTACAAAAATGTCATAGATCCTGCAAATCCTAGAATCATTGTAAATGTTTCGGCAACTCCTAAGGAAATCCCTGATGCAAGTGCTATAAAACATAACAAAGCAGCATTCGTTGAAGTTGAACACGCTGATGTTGTTGAAGAAGGATTGATTAAAGAGAAAATTCAGTGTCAGGCAAGCGAAGATATTAAAAAACTTGGTAATACTGATTTGGATGAAGCTTTAATTGTTCTTGCTATGAATAAAAAGGCAGAACTTGAAGCTCAGTTTGCCCGCCTTAATAAAAATGTGAATCCATTGGTACTGATTCAGTTACCAAATGATGATAAAAAACTGATTGAAGCTGGACAGGAAACTAAGGAACAGATTGTATTAAAGATTCTTCACGAAAAAGAAATTGATGATTCAAGAATTGCCCTTTGGTTTGACGGAAACAAAAAGAATATGGAATTTATTAGTGATAATGATTGTCCTGTGGATTACATGCTCTTTAAGGAAGCTGCTGGAACTGGATGGGATTGTCCCCGTGCTCACATTCTTGTTATGTTCCGTGAAATTAATTCACCAACATTTAAAACTCAAACAATTGGCCGCATTTTAAGAATGCCTGAACCTGAAAGAAAAGACGATTATGTTGCATATCCTGATTTGCGATGTGGTTATCTTTATACAAATTATGATCGTGATCAGGTTGAGGCTGCAAAATGGGGTGATAAAAATAAACCTGAAGTATATATGGCACATCCAATTTCTGGTTATGAATATTATGATTTTTGTGGTTTATTACAGGCAGATTATCTTTCCCGTACAGATTATGGTGACTTTGTAGATGCAAAGAAGTTTCAGACAAATTTTATGAAATCTTTTGATAACTTCTTTAGTCTTTCTGAAGAAAATTCTGTAGATGAATGTAAAACTGCATTGGCAAAACGAAACATTGAAGAAAATCCAATCCTTAATTATGAACTTATTGTTGATAAGGATTTAACAGATTTTGACAATATCTTTGGTGACATTCGTAATACAAAAGACGAAGATTTGCTGAAACACGAAATGTCCAGAAATGATATTGAAAAATTGTTTAACTATCATTGTGTAAAAGTATTACTTCAACAGCAAGATGAAGATACAAAAATAGGAAATGCGGCTCGTTCCTGGGGACCTTTGAAATCTGCGCTTAGAATGTGGTTTAAAAAACGACTTAATTGGGGCGGAACAGAAACTTTTGTAGCAGATATGCAGAAAGGGGACGCAAGTATTTTCCGTGCAGCAATTTATCAGGCATTAAAAGATTTTGCTCCAATTAAACAGGCTTTATTAGATGAAAAAACACGTGAAAGAAAACACAACACTTATACTTTTACAATTCAGAGTGCTTATTCATACACAGATGATTTTGAAGAAATGAAAGTTTCAAAATCTTTATTATCACCGTTTTACATTCGTAAAGATGATTATCGAGGAAAAATTAATGAAACCAACTTTATAAACTTTATAGAAAAACTGCCAAATGTTGACTGGTGGTATAAAAATGGAGACAAAGGTCAGAATAATTTTGGTTTCCAATATATAGATGCAGAAACTGGTAAGGAATGTCTTTTCTATCCAGATTGGATTATTCGATACAAAGATGGAACTATAGGTATTTATGATACTAAAGCTGGAACAACTGCCATTGAAGCAAAAGATAGAGCTGAAAGTTTATACAGAAAACTTATAGAACTTAATACTAATCTTTATGAATTTGAGAAAAATCCTTCTCCAAAACAAGGAAGCCTCTTTAATGGAGAATATCCAAAAATTGAAAAATTTGTTGGTGGAATTGTAGTTAATCGAAATGGAACCTGGTTCTGTAACAGTTCAGAGAATTATGAGTATCAGAATGATGCATTAAGTTCTGACTGGAAACCATTTATTTAATCTACTCTTCACTCCAATCTTCAATCATCAATGAAGAAACTTCTCTTATACTCTCAAAATCCTTTACATTGCGTGTAACCAATATAAGGTTATTTGCAATGGCTGTAGATGCAATCATTGAATCGGCTAGAGGGGCGGGTTTTCCTTTTGATTCCAAGCGCTGGCGGATGTCAGAAAGAACCCAGCTGGCATGAACATCAAAAGGAATAATTTCATAATTTGCCTGAATGAAATTTATATTGAAAGAAAGTAAATCATTTTGTTTTTTACTGGCAGGCAATCTTTTTACGCCATAAAGCATTTCTTCAAAAGTTACTGAGGCGATTGTGGAAATGTGTTTATTTTCTATGACTTTTTTTACAACATTTCTATTTGGATTTGGCTTTGTTATTTCTGAAAGAATGTTGGTATCAAGTAAATAAATAGGTTGCATTTTATTCGTCTCCCCAGTCAAAGTCCTCAGGATGACGAATATTAGGTTCTATGGTTCTTGGGATATTAAAAACTGTATCAATTTCTTCATTAGTTGTGGTATCTAACCAGTCGCTGGCTCTTTCTCGCCATTCCATCAGCTTTTCCATAAAAACCTGACTTTCTGTTTTATGTTCCTGCTCAACTTCTTTTTCTGAAATTATTCTGGCAACTGGTTTTCCGTGTCGTGTTATTTGAATGGTTTCTCCATTTTCTGCAAGATGAATAAAATATGGAAGTCTGTTTTTTACATCAAAAATAGGAACTGCTGTCATTTAATACCTCACAGTAAGAAAATAACAAATAATAAGTGACATGTCAAATTTATTCCTATAATTTAAATAATATAGCTATATTATAAAATTTTCCCCCGTTAGCGAAGAGCTTCCAGAAACCCATTTTGATTATATTTTAGCTAAAAGTTTGACAATTTAGCCAATTTTATCTATATTTCTAATCAGGAGGCCAAAATGATTTCCATATCTGTTGGTGAAGCCAAAAACAAGTTAACTTATTATCTCCATCTTGTAGAAGAAAAAGGCGAATCTATACAAGTTACTCGTCATGGAAAAACTGTTGCCACTATAAATAATCAGGATTCATCAAATGTATTATGTAAAAAACAATTGTTTGCCAAAGGTCTGGAAAGCTGGCGGTCAAAATATGCAGATGAATTAAAACAATACTCGGATGAAGAAATTGATGAAATTTTTGCTCGTCAAAAAGATGATGAACCAATTTTAAGACATCCAAAAGATTTTGATTGGTAGACGCCTTATGAAAATGTATTTATTAGACACAAATATAATTTCTGAGCCTACAAAAGCAAATGCTAATCCTGTTGTTACAAAAAAAATTCATGAAAACATTGAATATTCCTGTATATCGTCTGTAGTATGGGCCGAAACTTTATCTGGAATAAAGTCCTTACCGGATGAAAACCGAAAAACAATGTTGTTTGATTATGCTACAAATCAAATTCAAAAAATGTACGATATACTTCCCTTTGATGATTTCGCCGCCAGCATTTATTCTGATCTTATTTCTCGATTGCAAACTAAAGGAAAACTTCCTCAAAAACTGGATTTAATGATTGCTTCTACTGCAATTGCTAACAATCTGATTTTAGTTACAAGAAATACTTCTGATTTTCAACCAATCAAAGAAGTTTCTAATCTTATGCTGGAAAACTGGTTTGTGTAAACTTGACTGTACGTACAATTATTCTTATATTATACGTATGACAGATACTAAATTAACATTAAAGCTAAACTCTGACTCAATTTCCAGAGCAAAAATTTATTCTGCCAAACATAGTGTTTCACTATCTGCAATGGTGGAAACATTTTTTGATAATCTTACTCTTCCAAAATCATCAGCCGAGTCTGAAAATAAATATTCTCCATTAGTTAATGAACTGGCAGGCATTATTTCCTTACCGGCAGATTACGATTATAAAGCAGACTATTTAGAACATCTGGAAGATAAATATGAATAAATATTTTGTTGATACAGATGTGATTCTTGATTTACTGTCTCAAAGGGTTCCCCATTTTCATTTCTCAGCTGTTTTATTTTCCTTAGCTGAAATGGGAAAGTTCGAGCTTTATACTAGTCCGACAGTTATGGTGAATACTTTTTATATTCTGCGAAAAAATCTTGGAAATGAAAATGCAAAAAATGCACTTCGTAAACTAAGAATAATTCTTCATGTTATTGATTCATCAGAAAAGGTTTTGGATCTGGCTTTAAACTCAAATTTCAATGATTTTGAAGATGCCATACAGTATTACACTGCATTAGATGCAGATATTCAGACAATAATTACCAGAAATTTAATGGGTTATAAAACAGCAGATATTTTAGTTCAAACACCCGAAATGTTTCTTGTTACAAATGGTTTGATTTAATTCCTTCCCCGTTAGCGATGGGAGCCCCTTGCCGACCGCAGCGCAGCGAGGACGGTGAGCGGTAGCGAAGGGCGGACGTAGCGCCCCCAAGTTACGGCTGAAAGACGGAACTTGGGGGAACGGCATATTATTTAAGCACTTTTTTCTGCCAGCTTTTTTTACCACATTCTGGGCATTTCATGTATTTTGTAAGACCCATATGTGGTGCCCATACAGAAGCCTTGTAACCTGGAACATATTTATGACCACATTTGCTGCACTGATAATAACCGGTTTTTGTTTCAATTCTCCAGCAGAAAGGTGCAACTAAAAGGACAATTAAAAAACTAAT
>JAHAZJ010000044.1 GCA_018385315.1 Treponema sp.
TTCGTAACCTTTTTCTGTGCTCATAATAAAATCGTGGATATTGGCATTTTTGCAGGCTTCTTCAATTTCTTCCTGAGTTGCATCTTCTTTTGCGTATTTTAGATTTTCCAGAATCGTACCATTAAAAAGGAATGTGTCCTGACTTACAACTCCGATGTTGCTTCTTAAATATTCAAGGTCAATTTCTTTGATATCTATACCACCAAAAGTAATTTTTCCACCTGTCGTATCATATAATCTGGGAATCAAATTAATTATGGAAGACTTACCTGCCCCGCTTGGGCCAACAATAGCAAAGCACTTGCCTGCTGGAAGAGTAAAATTAACATCTTTTAAGAGAGGAGCACCTTCTTCATAAGCAAAATCAACATGACTGAACTCTATATTTCCTTCACAGGCTTTCTCTTTTATACCATTTACAGGAGGCGTGATTTTGTTTTCTTTATCAAGATATCCAAGAATCCTTTCAAAAGCTGCAAGTCCTCTTAATAGTTCTGAATGTGAATTCAGTATCATATTCACAGGTCGAGTCAAACGTCCACATAACGCAATAGTCATTGTAATGGAACCAACTGTAATTGCATCATTCTTCTGAACAATCTTTAAATAACCTGCAACAAAATATACAAGAAGCGAATTTGCTTTACTGAGAATAAGAATTATTAGTTTGAAGAAATTACCCTCCTTATTCTGATTCTTTGAAAGCAAATATCTGTCCTGATGTATTTTTTTGTATTGTTCTGAGATTGCTTTTTCTTTTGTAAATAGTTTCATTAAAAGTGAGCCATTTACAGACAAGTTTTCATCTACGAAATGGTTCCCGTTTTTGTTCATTTCGCGCATAGCTTCTCTTTTATTAAAATTAGATTGATTGGACAGACGTTTTGGAAGACATTCCAATGGAAATACAGCGATTCCCGCAAGTATTAATCGCCAGTCTACTGTTCCCATTGCAGCGAAAGCAGTTATGAAAACAGATATACTGGATATAACTTCTGGAAGCATTTCAAGAATGCTTTCAATAACATCTGAAACATCGATTGTTAGTCGTTCCTTAATGTCTGATTGTTTTTCGTTCTTGTAGAAATCATAATCCAAATGAATGATTTTATCAAAAAGTTGGGTTTTCATATTAATTGAAAGTTCCCAGTAAATTTTTCTTTTTATGTATCCACCAAGATTAGTGATAAAGAAATTTAATACTGCAAATCCCAATGAGGCTCCAAGAAGTAAAAGCAAAAGCCTCATATTCTTGCCGAGTAATGCATCATCTACAATTTTTCTGGAAATAATCTGTGGAAAAAGACCAATAGAAGAAACAACCGCCTGTATAATAAACATTGATATTAGCGGAATCATGAAAGGCTTTAGATAACTTGCCATTCTTCCAATTTGGCGAATACCTATTTTAGGCATTTTTTCTTTCTCTTCTTTAGTTAAAAAACCATATGGACGAACTGCCATTTTGCCTCCAAATTAAGTTAATAAAGCAACAAGCGGGCAATGTTTTTTTGAACATAACCCGCTTCAATCTAAACTCCAAATCCTCTACCAGATGGAAAAATAGTGAAGATACACATTCCGGCTTTTAAGAGTGAATCAAAACGTTCTTTTGTAAACAAGAGTCCATTTGTAACAATTCCCCAGCCGTAACCTCTTTCAGCGATTTGTCGGCCTGCCTCCTCCAGGTCTGTGCGCAAAAGAGGTTCTCCACCTGTAATACAAACAAATTTGCTGGCTTATAATTTATTCTTATGTCATCAAGAACATTTATAAAATCTTTTACAGGCATATCTGGAGTTTCGCTTGTTTTTAGGCAATCACTGCCACAGTGAAGACAGTTCAGGTTGCAGCGGAAAGTACATTCACAAATAACTGCATTCTCATCATCAGTCGCTAATAAGTCTATCTCTTCCTGTTTTTTCAGAACAGGATTATTTCCCCACCAGCGACCTAGATTTTCAGCAAAAAAAGGCATTTTTCCATTATAGAACTGCTCTTTTAGATAAGTCTCGCAAATCTGTTCAAAACGATGCCCTATGAATGTATTCAATTTTACCTTGCAGTCAAAAAGCAGCTTTTTCCAGTTTGCTTCATCCAGTCCTTATGTTCATTATATTCAGCTTCGGATGTTAAAACCCATACAAATCTTGCTTTAGTTCCAGGTTTCTTTTGGGGGTGATTGGCATAACCGTCGGTAAGAATAATTACACCGTCATATTCTGGGTGGTCTTTTGCATAATCGAATACTGGCTGGAAATCGGTACCCCCTCGACCTGATATGGTAAATGATGTCTGTCGCTTCTTAAAACTTACAGGTTCACCTTGCAATTCACAATCAAAATTTAGAACATCAATGGATTCAATGCCATATTTAAAAAACTTGTTTATGACACCATAAAAGTTTTTTAAATTCTGATTACTAATTGAACCGCTTGTGTCGATTGCTAGAAGAAGTTTTGTTGTAAACTCTCTTTTGGATCCCATGTATTCAAATCCAAAACGACGGCTTGGCTTGAACCTAGTCAAATGCTTTTTTTCAGAGAGAATTGAAGCCCTGAAATTTTTAAGAACTTTTCTGTAATCAATTTTTGCATTTAATGATGCTAGAATCTGGTCTTTGAGATGTCTTCCTAAACTTCCCCAGCTTTTTCCTCCTCTTGCTGCATAATCTTTTATTAAACTGTTAAGTTCTTCTATTGCAATATCATTTTCTTCCCAAAGACCTGTGGCTCCGTATTCTGCATCGTAGGCTTGAGATAAAAGTTTTTGCAACGTTTTATCATCTGCAAATGATGGAGCTGAAGGATTTTCATTTCCTTCTATGTTACTGATGGAAGAGTTATCATTCTCCTCAAAATCAGAAGAATCTAAGCTATCTTCTTGATTAAAGTCTAGAGAATTATCGGGAGCATCATTTTTTTCAATCTTCCCAGATTTCATTTTTGTTTCAGATTCCTTC
This sequence comes from Treponema sp., assembly GCA_018385315.1. Classification (GTDB taxonomy): domain Bacteria; phylum Spirochaetota; class Spirochaetia; order Treponematales; family Treponemataceae; genus Treponema_D. The sequence continues at coordinate 2,963 of JAHAZJ010000044.1, forward strand.
CGGACAATTTCTTCTGGTCTCATCAAAGAATAGTACTGCTCATAGCTCAAGCTTGGAGGCAACTCCAATTTTTCTGCTAATTCCTGGTGAATTGTTACATCACTTGCCATGATTGCTATACAAGGATTGAATGGATCTGGCTTTCTTGAATATGGATGCTTCAGAATTACTCTGATAATTTCTGTCTCGAAGCATTTTTTTATTTCTTCAAAATTCATTTTTTCAAGGATATTTGGATTGTATTCAATTCTCATTTTTCCGGATCGGAATGGCACTGTGATTTTTGGATTTATCGTAAGTACATGAGTGCAGTATGTAGCGAACATAAGCGGCTCACATAAAAAAAGATTTTCTACGATTTTTTCCAGCGTTGTTTTTATGTCTAAAACTTCTTCCTTTGTCATAATTCTCCTACAACTGTTTGATTAAAGGAATGTGTGTTCTCATTTGTTTCCTTCCTTCTCCTTATTAATATATATGTCAATAATCTGACTTCTAAAATCCATTAGTTTTTTCATTTTCCCTTCGTAATTCTCACCATAAGAAGTGATGAAAAATTCCTTTAGTTTAGAAGTTACATTAGAAGCAACTTCATTTGGTAGTGGATAAGTTGGAAAACCTTCATGTAATACCTCACAGAGTTTTTCATCTTTTACAGTTAGAATTTTTATTCGAGCTAAAACAGGCTCTATTCAGGCCTTTGTGAAATCTGAGGGCATATCCATATATTCACTAACTTCCATATATTCATTAATCGCTATTTTTTCATTAGAATTATTTTCGATAAACAATACTGTGTATCTTAAATTGTTTAGCATGAATATTTTTTCATCAAGCAAAAGTTTTTTAATCAGTTCCTCGTGTTGTTTTGTCCAGATCTCCCAATCCTGTTGTGACATTATGAATTTTAATCCCAAAAGCTTAAGACTGGATTCAATCTCAGCAACAGATCTTTTTCCAATTCCCCTGCATTTTATCAAAGAATTCGCATCTAATTTTGTTAGTTCAGATAAAGTTATAATTCTCCTATTACGCAGACAATTGGATATTCGAATATGCAGATTTAGATGCATCACTTTTAGATTCATTGCATCCTTGACTGTTATTGATTGTGAATCATTCATTCATCCTGTTTACAATTTTCTTAAACTATAACTACATCTCCGAAATGAAATCCACGAACAGTTCATACAACTCCGGGCAGCTATTAATAATGAACAATTTTGCTTTGTCGTAGTGCGGATCTGTGAAGTTATTTGCAAGATGAGCAAGACCTTCATTACGCTTTGAAGTCCTTAACCACTGAGCATAAGCAAAGAAATTTTCTGCAGTATCTTTTGGAATTTTCTTTGCTGCCGTTCCTTCAAAGAACTGGTAAAGGCTGTCATTTACAAGAGCAATCTGAGGCATGTTGTACTTTTCAAGTACTGGCTGAACTTTTTCAAATCCTGCAAACACATCTTTTGCTCCAAGCAGATGAGTTTCCTTAAGGTAGTGATTGAATTTTGTTGCTGCCCCTGCTCCAATAATGCCGCAAATTGTTTTGAAAGTTGTCTTTGAAAGATTTTCGCGGTTTTTGATTATATTGCTGACTTTTTCCCATCCGCGTCTGTCTGGAGTTTTTTCAAGGCTGTCAGTTTCACCGATAGAATAACCTTGTCCGTCAAGTTCACCTGCATTTTCCTGAATGAATCCGATGACTCTGTAATCAATATCATTTTTGTTAGCCCACATAATCCATTCTGCAGCACTTGGTTTGAACTCGTAGATATTGAATCTTGAAATCAATGCCGGGTCTAAATCTGTGAGCTGGTATTCATCGCCACTGTTTACTGCAGAAATAATGCGGCTTCCTTCCGGTAATTTTCTACCTGCGATTGTTTTGTTAAGGGCAAGATCCATTACAGACTGAAGAATCTCCGGGCGGGCGCGGTTCAATTCATCTAGGAAAAGCACAACAGGAGTATCATCCAGAGGAAACCAGAATGGCGGGAGAAACAGTGTTTTCCCTGCTTTACTGTCACGGTCAGGTAAACCGATAAGGTCTCCCGGATCACTCATCTGTCCAAGAAAAAGAGGAACAACTTTCATTCCCTGATCTTCAAAATATTTTGTAAGAATCTGTGATTTTCCGATACCATGTTTTCCTGCAAGCATAATGTTCTGTTCTGCAGGTGTTTCTGCCAATACTTCGTAAAGTTCCTTTGAATCAATTGTTGTCATGTTGCCTCCTGGTCAATACTCAGTTGTAAGAATAATTTTATCGAAATCTTCTGTGTTATCAAATTTCATAAGGTCTTCATACGTTACAAAGATCTTTCGTCCCCCATAATCGAGTGCAACTAATGAAGCTTTGAATGGAAACCCATAAACTGTTCCTACATATTTCGTTTCTCCGAATATATGTGGGTATGTTTCTTTTAAAAAATTTATTTTTCCTTTTGTTTCCGTTCGTAATTTAGAGGTTTCAATCTCAATTAGTTTTTTGCATTTCTGAGCAATGATATTGTGGATTCTCGCTTCATATTCTTCATCACTTTCATCTGTTAACTGAGGATTTTTATCCATTTCATAACCTTCAGTTTTATTTGTAAGATCTATTCGTTTAAAAAACTTTGACGGACTTTCATCAGTTTTTATATTAAACCTATAAGAATGTTCTGCAAATTCATTGTATATGTCCCCTAGCCATTCAAAATCTGGATTTGAGGGCAAGCTTTTTAATTCAAGCTTAAAGATCCATCGCATAAAATTTTCTGCAAAATCAGATATAAAGTTTTCTAAATCCTCCTGTGTCCAGCTTAGGACATATTCATCATCTGCATAATATTCACTTAAATAGCAGAAAACTTCTTTTTCAAACCCTTCAACCTTGTTCCATATTTCTTCATTTTTTGAAAAGAAATCTGATTGCATTATATTTTTCTCCTGAAATTTTTGTTTTTTTCTGACTTCATTTAATTACAATCTCCGGAAAAGCTAACCTAAGTTTTGAATCCCATTTCTTCCAATTTGGAATAACCTTTTCCATCAGTTCAAAAAATTCTCCTTTATGATTGAATTCCTTGATATGACAGAGTTCATGCAAAACAACTGTTTTTACGGCATCCTTTGACTTTCGATATAGAATTGGATCAAATTTTAAAAAGCCTTCTTTATTGCAGCAACCATAAGCATCTTTCAATTTACCAATCTTAAAACCTGATGATTTTACATCCAATACATCTTCAAGTTCTGGGATTATTTCCTGAATATAATTTTTCAGAAGATGCCGAAAATATTTATCCAGATATTTAGAAACATTCTCTTTGCATCGGATTGTAAGATTTATCTTTTTGTTTTCTTCATCCATTTCTATTTTCTGTCTGGATGTGGAATCTACATTGATGTTCAACTGATAATAATTACCCAGTATATATTCCACTTCTCCGTTTTCAAACTTGAATGGATTATTGAAAGTCCATAGTTTTGTGTACTCTAAATATCTGGAGATTGATTGAATTTGACTTCTGCAAAATGCTTCCATATCTTCTTCCGTAGAAGTCAGGGGATATTCACCATGAAGATTCCTTGTTTCAACATTCAGGTAAAGAACCGGCTGTTTATAAAAGCCCTGTCTGATTGGAATTACAAATCCTTCAACATTAAGAACTGTTTCTTTTTTCATGTTCCCTCCTAATAGCGGGATTTATTTGTACAGATGAAATCCAGTTTTGCTAAATATGGCATAAATGATTTTTTAATATCTGGATGTATTTCGAACACTTTCCCATTCGCTTTGCAATGCTAGAAGTCCAATTCTATTTTTTTTACGCCTTTTTTCTCCCAAGGTGTTTCATAAATATAGTAAGAAAAATAATAACGTCAACTTTAAAAGAAAGAAGGACTCCATTTCTGAAGTCCTTCTTGGCTTGTCTCGAAGTCGGTTTTGAAAAGCGTGTTAGGTTTTATTTTTTCCAGTTTTCAAGCTTAAGATTAGGAACACTTTTGAAGTGTTTTGTATTGTTTGTTACTAAAGTTAAATCATTATAAATAGCAGTTGCTGCAATTAGTAAATCCATATCTTCGTTTTTTATTCCATCTGCAAGCATCTGAGCTTTTATATCAGCAAATACTTCCATAACACCTTCGTTCAATTCTTCAATAGGATAAATTTCACGAATGTGATTTACTTTTATCATATTTTTTTGTTCATTTTGAGAACGTTTTGCACCAAAAACAAGTTCCGCATAGGTAATCATAGAAATTGAAATTGGTATATTTTATTTTCTTCAAATTTTTCTATTACAGATTTTTCATTACGAAGAGCAAAAACAATTGTGTCTGTATCAATCAAATATGCCATCTAATCCCTCAAATCGTTTTGAATCTTTTCTTGAATCATAAATATCTTTAAGAATTTCTTCGGTTGTTCTTGAGTCTTCCCATGAACCTGCCAGTTTTAAGAATTCTTCTGTGGCATTTTTTCTTTTTGAAGGAACAGATGTAAAATAGTTTTGTAAGATTGTAATTACTTGTTGACTTATTGAACGGTTATCATGTTTTGCTGCAAATTTCAGTCTGTCATATAACCTGTCATCCATATCTCTGACTTGTAACATTGCCATATTGAGCCTCCGATTTATAATATAACATGATTTACATGAAAAATTAAGCAAATTTCATTATTCTGGATATGATATTGGCAATAATTTTAAACCGCAGGCAGCTTGACTGCCTGTCGGTTTTGAAAACTGTGTTATAGCGTTAATTATTCTACAGGCAAGTCAATTCCAAAATAAGGAATTTCTTCGTGAACTTCTAAAATTTCTGTCAGAGGCTTATCTGAATATTTGATTATTCTCTCGCGATATTCAAAACGAGTTTTTATATCGTTAATTTCTTCACGACGATTTTTTGAAAGTTCCAAAAAATCTTCCGATTGATCTAATCCTAAAAAATGACGATTTAATAAATTTGCGGCAATCCCAGTTGTACTAGAGCCTGTAAAAGGATCTAGTACCCAATCATTTTCTTTTGTAGACGCAAGTATAATTCTTGCCAAAAGTGGAAGAGGTTTTTGCGTAGGATGTTTTCCACAAGATTTTTCCCATTTTGCAATGGCCGGCAAAGTCCATACATCTCGCATCTGAGTTCCACCATTTATTTCTTTCATCAATTCATAATTAAAATAATGCTTTGCCTTTTGCGATTTTCTAGCCCATAAAATAAATTCTGTTGAATGAGTAAAAAATCTGCACGACAAATTTGGTGGAGGATTATTTTTTTGCCATGTAATGCAATTAAGAATCTTATATCCCAATTCTGTCATAGATTGAGCAACAGAGAATATATTATGGAATGTTCCAGAAACCCAGATTGTGCCATTGTCAGTTAGTTTTTCACGACAAAGAGCAAGCCATTGTTTGTTAAAGTCGTTATCTTTTTCAAATCCCTGAGACTTATCCCAATCGCCTTTATTTACAGAAACCTGCTTTCCTGATTGAACAGAAATTCCGCCATTTGAAAGAAAGTATGGTGGATCAGCAAATATCATATCAAACTTGAAATTGATATTTGAAAGGAGTTCTAAACTGTCTCCCTGGGCAAGAGTAAAATCCAAGTTTTCTGAACGATAATATGGCTTAATTGAAATATAACACTCCTTTGAAAAACTACCTTAAATAATACAACATTTTTTTTCGTAAAACCATAGTACTATGGTTTTATAGATTGAAAAATCTATAAAACCAGTTTCGACTTTCAGCGAAACTGGTTTTACAAATTAAATTAGGAGGAATAGTTATGACTTATGAAGAACATTGTTTGCTAATGAAGAAAAATGGCAAGCAACCTTACACAAGAGAAGAATTCAATCAAAAACGATTGGATGCTTTAGAAAAAGCAGAGTGCTTAAAAGCCCTTTCTGAAGATTCCAAAGAAAGATTAAATGGTAAAACTGGTATCATTGCTGGAATCTGTAGATTTATAGCAGATTTTGCAGGACGTTCTGCTGATTACGTTAACAAAAATTATTAAGTTAAGAGGTCTATATGAATGATAAAAAGCCTACAATTCAGGGCTCAAGTTATGACAATGGTGTTATGAAAAGAATATGCCCAAATTGTCACAAAGAAAAACCTTTATCCGACTTTGGATTACGTGACATGGGAAATGGCAATATTAGAAACCAATCTTGGTGCAAAGAATGCAGATCCAAATCTAATAAGTAGTCGCTCCTTTCTATCTTTCACTATGGAAAGAAATTTTTCTCTCCATAGTGGATTTTTCTCCTATTTAAATAATTCCTTCATTATTCCATTTTCCATATCTTTGATGCAGTAAATTGTATCAAGAACATCAAATGTTTCTTCAAGATTGTTTCTTGCACTAATCCAACCTTTACCATCGGTAAACCAAACAAAAGTAAATCCGTCAATAGTGTCAGCTTCTGCCGAAAGAGTTTTATAACTTCTGGAAGTTTCATTCAATTTTGAACCACCGCTTCCATAGAAGTTTATTTCGATTGCGTAAATCATTTTATCTGTTTTTACAACAAAATCGAAACGTTTTTCCATTTTTCCCTGATTGGAAATTGCTGATAAATCAATTCCCCATTTTGAGGTTATTTCATGGATATACATTTCTTTAAAGTAGTTTTTATCTTTTACAAAACCAGCTTTCTGAATATAACCTTCAACTAAGTCTTCCATCAAATGGCCACCACGATTTTTTCTTCCATTCGAATCAAGACCTGTCTCTACACCCGTAACATAATCTACAAGATTATTTACCAAGTGATTTGAAAGTAAATTAAAAAGACCTGATTTTTCCATAAACTTTGAATACTCAGCAATGGATCGAGTCTGTGTTGCAAAGTCAAAATTAAAACTTCCTGATTCATCAGTTACAGAAATTTCAGAATTTCTTACGGCAAGAAGAATTGGAACACATTTCAATGTTTCAGGATATTTTTGAAGAATTTTTTCAAAATCAGTTTTGATATTCTTTGAACCAATCAAAGAATTAAGAATGTTTAATTCAACCTTAATTGAATCAACATTTTCATATACTTTTTCAAAATCAACATAATAAGAATATGTAGCAATACTTTCTCTAAAAGTATCAAGCCATTTGTAAAAATCTCTTTTCATAAAAACTCCTAAAATACAGATGCAATATTTGTTATTAAAAGCTCATTTATTGCACCTCTTTTTTTTGCATTTGAGTTTATCATTCTTGAGGCAGAGACTCTTTCAATCTCAAACTGAGAATACAATTCATCAAAGAAATTATCATTCACATTTGTATTTTTGGGGTCAGAATTGCTTAAAACAACTTTTGCACCTTTTTTTGAAATTTCTGAAACAAAATTTCCAAGTTCAATTTGATTCTTATCTGAAAAACCATTTTTGTCATAAGAAGTAAAAGCGGAGGTTTCTGTTAATGGACGGTAAGGGGGATCAATATAAACAAAGGTTTTTTCGTCGATAAAACTTTTACATTCTGAATAATCACCAACCCTCATTTGAACGTTTTGAAGAAGTTTTGAACATTCTATTAAATTTTCTTCATCACACAAAAGCGGATTTTTTGCATTGTTAAAAGGAACATTAAACTGCCCTTTTGAATTAACTCTGTAAAGTCCATTAAAACAAGTTTTATTTAAAAAAATAAACAAAACAGCTTTTTCTAATTTTTCTGAATAATTTTCCAAGTTTAAGAAATTAAAACGTTCTCGTTTAGAAAAATAAAAAGTTTTATTTGTACTATTGTCTTGTGTTTTATATATATTTTGTAGTACCAAAAGTTCTTTGATTAAATTTTGACAATTAGTTTTTATCTGTGAATAAGTATTAATTAATTCTTTATTTATATCATTTATCAAAACTTCTTTCGGCTGAAATGTATTTAAAATATCAAATAATACTGCACCACCACCAACAAATGGTTCACAGTATTTTTCAATTGACTGAGGATATTTTGTTCTTATTTCTTCTAAAAGTTGAGTTTTACCACCAACCCATTTTATAAAAGGCTTTGCCATAGTCATAGTTATAGTAAATTTTCTTAAATTTTTCTACTAACACTTACAGCCCAGTGCGCCTGTCGTCATAACAATTGCTTAAACGGTGGCGCGGCTTGACCGCGACATCCGCTTTGAAGCTTTGTTATGCTTTTTTTACGCATAAGCGTAAGTTTTTATTTCTTCTAACTGTGGTGCAAGTTCTAATTTTGCGTTTCTTATATCAATGTCGTCCTGCAAGGCCATAAAATATCCGTCTGATACCCCGAAAAATTTTGCAAGGCGCAAAGATGTATCTACTGTAATTTTTCTGCGGTTATGAAGAATATCCTGAATGCGGGATGTGGGAACATTAATTTCCTTAGCTACTTTATATGCAGAAAGTCCAAGAGGTATAAAGAATTCTTCGTTTAAGATTTCACCCATTGTAGGTGTTTCGATATAATCTGCCATAGTATTCTCCTAGTGGTAATCCACAATTTCAACTTCATAAAAGTGTCCGTCTTTTTCTGTAAAGCAGACACGCCACTGGTCATTTATACGGATAGAGTATTGTCCTTTTCTGTTTCCTACAAGTTGTTCAAGATGATTATTGGGAGGTATTCGTAAATCCTCTAGACACTTTGCATTGTCTATCAACATTAACTTTCGCAAGGCAACTTTCTGAATTGTGTTCGGAAGCCGCCTTGAAAACTCCTGTTTATAAACATGCTCCGTTTCTCTGTC
>JAHAZJ010000045.1 GCA_018385315.1 Treponema sp.
TAAACATGAATCAAGCTACGTTGATGAAGGTGCTGAAATTGGTGAGGGAACCAAAATATGGCATTTTTGTCATATTATGAGCGGAGCTAAAATCGGTTCAAATTGTTCTCTTGGTCAAAATGTAAATGTTGGTGGAAAAGCTGTTATTGGAAATGGTGTAAAAATCCAGAATAACGTTTCTATATATGATAGAGTAGAAATTGAAGATGACGTTTTTTGTGGACCGAGTATGGTCTTTACAAATGTGATTAATCCACGCGCTTTTGTAGAACGTAAAACTGAATATAAAAAGACAGTTCTAAAAAAAGGTTGTAGCATTGGAGCAAATGCAACTGTAGTTTGCGGAGTAACAATAGGAGAGTATGCTTTAGTAGGAGCTGGTTCTGTAGTTACAAAAGATGTTCCACCTTATTCTCTTGTTTACGGAAATCCTGCTAGAGTTCATGGTAAAGTAGATAAAGAAGGGAATATATTAAAATAAATTTTGCTATATAGGAGATATAAAATATGGAATTCAATAATATTTATTCAGAACTTATCGCAGGTAAATCAAAACTTGCACTTGTTGGACTTGGCTATGTAGGTATGCCAATTGCTGTAGAATTTGCAAAACACGTATCTGTAGTTGGTTTTGATATTAACGAAAAACGTGTAAACGAATACAAAAATGGTATTGATGCTACAAACGAAGTAGGCGATGCCATTAAAAACACTACCGTAGAATTTACAGCAGATCCTAAAAAACTAAGCGAAGCCCGCTTTATTGTAGTTGCAGTTCCAACCCCAGTAAATGATGATACAACTCCAGACTTGCGTCCTGTAGAAGGAGCCAGTCGTACTGTTGGTCAGAATATCAAGCCTGGTACAATCGTTTGTTTTGAGTCAACTGTATACCCGGGCGTAACAGAAGATATTTGTGTTCCTATCATCGAAAAAGAATCAGGTCTTAAATGTGGTGTGGACTGGAAAATTGCATATTCTCCGGAACGCATTAATCCAGGTGACAGAGTTCACACTCTTACAAGCATTAAAAAAATTGTTTCTGGTATGGATGAGGAAACTTGTGCAGAAGTTAAAAAGGTTTATGATATTGTAATAAAGGCAGGAACTTTCCCGGTAAGTACAATCAAAACTGCCGAAGCTGTAAAAGTTGTAGAAAACAGTCAGCGAGATATAAACATTGCTTTTGTAAACGAAGTTGCAATGATTTGTGATAAGATGGGCATTGATACAGATGAAGTAATTGCCGGAATGAATACAAAGTGGAATGCACTTGGTTTCAAGCCGGGGCTTGTTGGTGGTCATTGTATTGGTGTGGATCCATATTATCTCACAAATGCTGCAGAAAAACTTGGATATCACAGTCAGATTATTTTGAATGGGCGAAAAGTAAATGATAGTATGGGAGCCTTTGTTGCAGATGCAGCAATAAAACAGATGATTGAAGCTGGTATGGCACCAAAAAAGGCAACTGTTGTTATTCTTGGAATTACATTTAAAGAGAACTGTCCGGATACACGTAATAGTAAGGTTGTGGATATTATTGATCGTCTTAAGGAATATGAAATTAATCCTATTGTTACAGATTCATGGGCTGATGCCGCTGTTGCAAAGCATGAATACGGGGTAGACCTTGTAGACTTTGATAAGCTTCCAAAAGCAGATTGTGTAATTGTTGCTGTAGGACACAATGAATTCCGTTCTATGAGTACAATGCAACTTAGAGGCCTTTTCCGATCTGAATTACCAGATGCCGAAAAAGTTTTGATTGATGTAAAGAGCCTTTACCGTCGTGACGAACTCGAAGCTTCTGGAATGAAGTGGTGGAGATTGTAATAAACAATTAAATAGTGGAAAATAAAATTTGAATATATTTGTATCATGTAATATAATATAGGTGTTTAAAAAACACAATATATTACATTTTACTGAATAAAACATATTTTTGTAGGGGAATTATGTGTAGAAGCGTTTATGCTGATCAGTTTTTGGGAGTTATGGGGTTTTCTTTCTGTGAGCGAAAAATTTGCTCTAAACAAATACCATTGTCAGATTTTTCTAAGATTGTGTCAAAAGTTGACAATGCTTTACGAAAGAATTGTAATGCTATTGTTAATATTTGTTCTTATAATATAAATGCTGTTGTGGATAGTTATCCAGCTTTCTTTTCAATCAAGAATAATGATATTAATTTTATTTGTTCAAATAAAGAGAAATATTTTGACTATTTTAATGCAGGTATACCCACTGATATCTTAAAAGTAATGCAGGAAACTATTCGGCAAAATGTCTAAAATAATAAAAGATTCTGTACATGGTTATATTGAAATTGAAGATGCATTTCTGCCTGTTATTGATAGTCCAGAATTTCAACGTTTAAGATTTATTGAACAAGATAGTTTCAGAGTTCTTTATCCAGGGGCAAGACATGATAGGTTTATTCATTCTTTAGGAGTATATTGTCTTGCAAAAAGATTTGCTGAATCCTTTGAACAGAATATAAAAGAGGATTTAAATAATTTTGATATCGATAATTATAAGACTATATTGGAACAATGTAAAATAACTTTTCGTTATGCAGCTTTAATGCACGATATAGGACATGCTCCATTTTCTCATACAACAGAAGATTTTTTTAAACTAAGTGTAGAACAAGATGGAACAATAAAAATTGATTCAGATTTAATTAATGCTGTGAAAGATTATAATAGCTCTACGATATTTGAATCAGATTTTTCAGAATGTACTCCAGCTTCGCATGAAAAAATAAGTGCTTTGTTTGCAATAAGGTATAAAAAAATCCTATTACAAGAAGTGCAAAAACAAATTGATTTTGAGCTTGCTGCAAGAATGATAACAGGGGTTACTTATTCTTATAACGGATTATCTGATACAGAAAAAAGTGAATATGGAATAAAAAATTGTTTTATTCGTTTATTGAATTCTGATACAGCTGATGTTGATAAACTTGACTATCAAAGACGTGATACTATGATGTCAGGTTATAATAATGTCTCTGTTGATATAGATAGAATTGCTATGTCAGTTACAGCGGCTCAGACATCTAATGGTTTGTATCCGGCTTTCAGAAAATCTGCATTAAGTGTTATAGAAAATGTTTTTAGGTCAAAGTCAGAACAAGGAAATTGGATTATAAGTCATCCTGTTGTGAAATATGATAGTGCTTTGTTACAAGCGTGTATTCGTGAATTATTAAAAACAACAAAAGAAGATACCGTTACTGATTGTGATAAAGACGAAAGGTTAAAAACATTTTTTAATAGTGATATTTTTACTAAAAAAGGTTTGCATTTTGAAGATAAAAATATATGTCTTCTGAACGATAGTTATTTTATAAATCGTTTCTCTGAAGAAGCGGATTTTGAAAATATAAATATTTTTGCAGAGTTTTTTGACAGATCTTCTAGATATAAACCTGTTTGGAAGTCTTATTATGAATATAGAAATTTACTCAATATAGGTGATAATAAAGGAAAAGGTGAAAGTATTTTTCTTGAATTCAAACCATTAATAGATATTGTTAACACAAAAAATCTATTTAGGTTAGATAAAAAAGTTCTACAGGAAATCATAGATGACGAAAACAATCCTGAAAAAGTAAAAGGTGTTGCTACAAAAATTATAGAGTTTTCAAATAAACAAGAAATAGAGTGTTCTTTTGTTATTCTATCATCTGATACATCTTTTTCTCCAAAAATCAATGCTGACAACATTCATATAGTATTTAATAAAATGGGCAAAAGTCAAAATACAACGTATGCGGAATTAAAGCCAAAAACTCAATCTGAAAAACCTGATAATTATTTTTATTTTTATTCCAAAGAGAGGTTTACAGAGGATATGTTGAAATCATTTATAGAAACATTTGCTGTTAGTCCAAGAGCATAATTTTTCTTACTATTTTTTAGAAAAAATTAATAATATATTCTTTTCAACAGTTTTTTGTCGTGAAATAATGAATAAAACTAAACATCCCTTTATAAAAAATGTTCTCACATTAATGAGTGGCACAGCCTTTGCTCAATTATTGTCTATTTTGGCTTCGCCTCTTCTCTCGAGAATTTTTACTCCAGAAGATTTCGCTTTACAAGCTTCCTTTGTGTCTGTAACCTCTTTGTGTCTTGTTTTTTGTTCTGGTAAAATTGAACAAGCGATTCTACTTCCTGAACAAAACGAAGATGCAAATGATATTCTAAGATTAAGTTTGTGGCTTTGTATTATAATTTGCTGTTTGTTACCTTTTTTTATAAAGATTACAAGCCTTTTTAATACAGCTTTTGAGGATTTAGTAAATAATAAATTAATTATACTTACAACGATTTTTATCTTATGTTCAGGAATTTGCGAAATTCTTCGAGTCTATTTTTTAAGACACAAACAGTTTAAGGCTATGAGTTCGAGAACTGTTGTTTCTTCAATAATTACGGTTTCATTAAATCTTTTATGTGGTTATTTAATGTACAGTAAAAAAGTATTAATTACTTCGACTACCGTTGCACAAATTGTGGTATTGTTTTTATTTATTATTTTATTTATAAAAATATATAAAAAAATTGAAAATTGTAAATTTAATTTTAAACTTTCAAATGTAAAAAATGTTTTAAAACAATATTGGCAGTTTCCAGTCTTTATTATGCCAGGACAAGTGTTTAATGTTTTTACAACTCATATACCAGTTTTGCTTCTTTCAAGCTATTATTCAGCAACAGAAATAGGTTATTATGCATTTATTAATAAGGTAATTAATGTTCCTTTTTCTGTTATTATTGGTTCTCTTACACAAGTTTTTTTACAAAAGTTTATAAATACTTCAAAAGAACAAAGACTTCCACTATATTTAAAAACTTCTTTTATCCTTTTTGGAATAATAATTATTCCTGCTGTTATTTGTGTCATTATTGCTCCTCCTCTAATAAGAATAATTTTTGGTAGTATTTGGGAACCTTCTGCTACAATTGCCCGAGTCTTAGCGCCAATGTTAGTTATTCGTTTTGCTTTGACCCCGATGGAAGGAGCAGCTGCAACTGCACAGAAAAAACTGTGGGTCAGTTTTTCAATGCAATTATTAAGATTTGTAAGTGTTTTAATCGCCGTTATTGTTTCAATAAAGCTACGTTTTTCTTTTGATTTAGCTATTTTTACGTATTCAATGGGATTAGCCCTTTTTTATTTTGCATATTATCTATGGGAAATAATTTTATTAAAAAAAGAAAAATCTCAAATTGTAGATAAAGAAATTACTTTGGAGTAAATATGAATAATGTAATCCCTATTGTTATAGGAAGTTATTATAATGCATATAGTGTTGTGCGTTGTTTTGGTGAGAAAGGTATAAAATCCATTTTAATAACTCATGGTGAAAAAAATTTTGTAACAAAATCAAAGTATTTGATAAAAACAGTTATAACTCGTGATGTAAATAAAAATGAAAATGATTTTATAGAAGATTTATTAATTTTAGGAAAATCTATTGAACCTTCGAAAGGTATGTTTTTTCCAACTCATGATGAACAATTATTAGCTATTGCAAAAAATAAATCGAAACTTGAGAAATATTATGAAATACCTTTTTCTGATTATGATACATTGAATAAAATAATGGATAAAGATTTCTTTTCAGAAGAATGCAAAAAACTAGGAATACCAACTATACGTGATTATAAAGTTAATTCTTTTGAAGATGCAAGAAAGGCTCTGGAAGATTTCGGAACTCCAATACTTGTAAAAGTAAATCAGTGGGATTTAAAAATTATTGAAGCTTTTGGCTCAAAAATAGCAGTTTTTAACAATAATGATGATTACTTAAATTCAATGAAACACTTTTTTAGTGTTATACCAGATGGAGAGCTTCTAGTGCAAGAGTATATAGAAGATTCCGACCAGTTAATGCCTAATGTAAATAGTTTTACAGATAGAGACGGAAATCTCCAATGTGTTTTTGTTTCAGAGAAAGCTCGACAATATCCTCCTCAAAAAGGGACATCAACAGCAACTTATGCAATGAACCCAGAAGATTCGAAGTATACAAATATAATAGGCTATTCAAAAAAAATCTGCAAAGCATTTAAATTTTATGGTTTATTTGGAATTGAATATAAATATGACCCGAAAGATAAATTATATAAAATAATAGAAATGAATTGTCGTTCTGAGTTTCCTAATTATTTGCAAACTCTCGTTGGGCAAAACATGGCTTATGAGATTTATAAATATCATTTAGGGCAGACTGTTACAGTCCCTTTTTATCCAGCAATAAAAAGTGCTTCTTGTATTGTTCCAGTACTTGATAAATTCTATGTAACAAAATCAAATAAATATGATTATCCAGATTTTGTTATGACAAAGAAAGAATGGAAAAAAAGTATAATTAGGCCTTTTACTTTATATGGATTGACAAAAAAAGATATAAAACCATTTATTTTTGCTTATTATTTTAGTTTTATAAATTCACTAGTAAAACTTTTTAGATTGAAGCATAATATTCCTGAAAATATGACAACAAAAGAATATATAAAGAATAAATTTAAACATAGATAAAGGAGAAAATTATGAGTGACATGTCTTATTTGGCTAAAAAACCAATAGCTGTTTTGGGTGCTGGCGCAGTGGGTAAAACTTGTGCTGCAGATTGCAAACTAGCTGGTAGAGAAGTTCGTCTTTATTCAAGGAGTCTTAAATCTCTTGCAAATCTTGATCGTACAGGAATCTTACTTGATGGAATTCAGCGGAATCTTTATGGATTTGAGCGTTCCGGTAAAGCGTTCCTTGATGTTGTCAGCAATGATATGGCCGAAGTCGTAAAAGGAGCTGGATTGGTTATTATATCAATTCCAGCACTAGCACATGAAGACTATCTTAGGAAATTAGTCCCTCTTCTTGAAGATGGAATGGTAATACATACTTTTACAGATAATTATGCAAGTCTTTTGCTTCGTAAGTTTATGAGAGAAGCTGGTTGTACAAAAAAAGTTATTATTGGTGGGTGGAGTTCAGCACCTTATGGTACTAGAATAGAAAAAATTAATGGATTTTGGACAAATCATGTTGGCGCAAAATATCGTGCTATTTCTTTACGTGGAGCTTGTCTTCCTATGACAGATATTGATGATTTCATGGAATCAACAAAGTATCTTCCCTGTATGGATTCTGTAACAACAGGAAATGGTCCTGTTCGTGGTGATACCATGCTTGATATCGGCTTTTCAAATGTAAATCCTGTTATACATGTTCCAGCATCTTTACTTGGTGTATCAAGCATGGAAAACTGGTCACTTGTTTATGGTAATGCACCAGATTCTTACTCAATGTATTCACATGGTCTATGTCCTTCTATCTGTCGTGTTCAGTACCAATTCTACAAAGAAGAAGTTGCAATTGCAGACGCAATAGGAATTGAAAGTCCATATTATAGTTATGAAATGTTCTTCTCTCGTCGTAGTGTTCTTACCCAGGAATACATGGGCTTGGATGAAAACGGGAAAGATAATGTTGTATTCCCACTTGATAAGCCATGTGATGAAGGTAACACTGGTCCTAACAATATTAACCATAGATATATTACCGAAGATATTCCTGTTGGTTGTAAGATTTATCATGATCTTGGTGTAAAATTCGGTGTTCCAACTCCAATTATTGATTCCATGATTGTTCTGGGTGGAGCAATGCACGAGAAGAGTTTCTTCAAAGAAACAAAATACGATTTGGATTATCTAGGAATTGGCCATATGACAAAAGAACAGTTGCTTGACTATATGCGTAAAGGAGTATATGTAGAGAAATAGTTTTTATTATTTGAGCTATAAAGTGTTTTATGTAAGCTTTATAGCTCAAATTTTATCGGTGTTTAAATATGGATGCTAAAGAATACATTATAAAGTTTTTGATTGGTACGGAAGTTTCACATAGTTTATTATATTATGGTGATAAGAAAGGGATTTCATTTTTATCACAAGAAACAAAACTTATAATTATTAAATCGAATTTTTTTGATGATAATGTATTTTGCACAGACAGAACTTTACCAAATACTCCGTTTCCATTATTACCAAATACCGATATCCCGTTTTTATTTGGTGAACCACGTTTAGAAAAAACAACCGATGGTAAAATTATATTATATGCAGACCTTGTTGCCAGTGCTTATTTCCTCCTTAGTCGCTATGAAGAAATCATAAAACCAGAATGTCGAGACCAGCATGGTCGTTTTTTAGCAAAAGATTCAATCGTATTTCAGCAAGGCTATGGAATGCGTCCACTTGTAGATGAGTGGGGAAAATATTTAAGAAGCTTACTCCGTGAATGTGGTATTGATGTTCCTGAAGAAAAAAAAGGGTTTAAGAAAATTTATCTTACACATGATGTAGATACTCCTTTTTTCTTTTGGCGAAAAGATCAGGTTATAAAACAATGGGTCAAGAATATTATTCATTATGGAACAAAAGTTCCAAATCCATTGAGAATGTATTTAACTGCTAAAAATGACCCGTATTATACATTTCCTAAGATTATTAAATATGATAATAAATTGCGTGAAAAGGTAGGAAACGATTTTGTTGAATCAATTTATTTTTTAATCACTGCACCTACAAATCAAAATAAAACATATTGTAATATTAAACTTCCCAAGTACAAAAAAATGGTAAAGCAACTTACAGATAGTGGGGCAACATTAGGGCTTCATGTTAGTTACGAAGGCGGAGCCAATACTTCTTTATTGAATAAGGAAATAGCCCGATTACCGGACTGTATAAATAAAGCAAATTTGAAAAGTCGTCATCACTATCTGCGCTGGCAAGAGCCCGAAATGATTGATAAAATGGAAGCAGCCGGTATTAAAGAAGATTTTACTTTGGGATATGCGGACTCTATTGGCTTTAGGGTTGGTACATGTCATCCATATTATTTTATTAATCCTAAAACAATGAGAGTAACTGATGTTTTGATTCATCCTATGGAAATAATGGAATGTAGTCTTGATCGACAATACTACATGGGACTCCCATTTGAAAAATCGTTAGAACTTTGCATGTTTTTGATAGATGTAACTTATAACAATAATGGTGAATTAGTTTTACTATTTCATAATCCAATATGGTCATCTAATCATTATTATGGTCCGCTTTATGAACAATTATTAGATTATTGCATGAAAAAAACATAATATAAGAATTTTAAATTTTTAATGAATATGAACAAAACAGAAACTTATTTAGATATTTTTTTGGATAAATC
>JAHAZJ010000048.1 GCA_018385315.1 Treponema sp.
GTATTCAAGTCATTATTGCTTCAGTTGATAAGAGAGGCAATGTAACAAACTGGTATGGATATGATTGTGAGGTAAAAGGATTTTGAAAATGAGAAACTTAAAAATAATTATAAGTGTACTACTCACATTTGTTTTTTCCATTTCGGTTTCTGCACAAGATTTCCAGACAAAAACACTTTATCGTACCGGCGTGTACGGTCAGACTTTCGAATTAGTAGAACTCAGCGATGACGATGGTTGCATTCTGTGTCTGATTATGTCAGATAATAAAAATACAAATAGAACCGGTGTAACATTTTATGATTCAGATTTACCTACCACATATTACATTTTTTCAAATTTCTTCACAAATCCGAGCGAGTATTCAAAGACAATAGAAGTAAGCAAAGAGTTTTTTGATAAAAGCATGGTTTTAGTTTATCTTGCCGACATGAAAGATATTTGTGATATAGCTCCCTGCTGTGAACTGGAAAATTACAGTGTTCAGCAGTCTGAAAACGGGTCAAAATATATACATATTGAGTATGACTGCACGGACTTGAATTTATTGTTTGAAATTGCAGGAATGTATAATGCAAAAGGTCGAGCCTATGCCCTAGAAAAATATGTGAAATAATAAATCAAAATTTGTGCAAGAGGTACTTATGAAAAAACAAATCATCATTTTATTTTGTTTATCAGTTTTGTCATTCAATGTATTTGCAGGAAAGCCTGTAAGCAAGGAGCCGTCTCCGCTTTCTGTACTTGAATCCGAAGAAGAAAAGAAATCATGGTGCGAAAGTGAAGGTTATGCTCTTGTTTTAGGAAGAAATCTCCATTACTGGCTTTATGATTCCTATTTATACCATGACGGAGACATTTCTGAACTTGTTTTTGAAATTGTTCCAAAATGGTTTCAGAGCATGGATTATTTTGTTGTAGAAGATTATAACATTACTTCTCCAAATAATAGTTTAGCTGACTCTGTAAAAAAACTGATGAAAGATTTTGACAGCGATGTGAGCATTACTCTGGTAAAAACAGAAGATGGTAAATCTGATTATATTTGCGTAAACAGCTATGATAGTGATTCAAATCTTTATACGACTTATTTTTTTTACGGTACAAAAGCTGACCGGGCAAAAATAGACCCAATAAAAACAGAGAAAGCGCAAGTCTCAACTAGCAATAATTCTGTTAATAATTACGAAACTTTCATACAGGAAATAGTAAATGCACTAAATAAAAACGGAAAAAGCACAGCAGGCGATAAATTTTATGAAAATCTAAAAATTGCTAAAAATGCCGGTAAACGTGGCACAAAAACAGAAGATCAATTCGGAAATCCATTACCAGATACTGCCTATGAATACATAATTTATATGCTAAACAAGAGCAGAAGCGAAGGTCCAATTAGTAAATATACCATATCAATGATTGAAAATGGATGTAAAGTACGATACAACATTCCTCAAAACTATAAAATCGCTGTGTCTATGTCCAATTCTTCGCTTGCAAAAGTAATTAATTCTTTACCATATAAAAGCAATTAACTTAAGAGGCTAAAAATGAAAAAAATTTATTTTGCACTTTTAATTTCTTTTTTTACAAATACATTATTAGTGTTTGCCCAATCAAAATATAGTTACTCTCAGCAACCTTTAACAATTTTGGGTTTTGATAAAAACTCTACACGAGTAGAAGTCGAACAATCATTAACTGACTCAAATATTGAATTTGAACAGTATTTTTCCGATGGAGAAAACTGGATAGCCGATATAATATTCAATCGATTTGGTGGTGGAGCAACAATAGTTTATGAAGTTGAATGGAACAATATGTGTTTTGACAAAATGTATTTTTTGTATGACTCAAAACAGAAACTTTCGATAATTGAAATGTATCCAACAATAGATGCCTCATTTGTTGAAGTTAAAAAGTTATTTAACGAAGTTACTGCACAATATCCTAAACGTAAAACAGTTTCCTTTCATTTAGGAATGACTAATGACGATAATGATTTAATTTCTATCCTTATTAAGAATGGCGCAAACGAAAATGAATCAGCTGTTCTAACATTAACAGAACCTTACGTTTATGAATTTTATTTTAATGGGGGGCAACTGAAAGATTATACGGAACTTAGTGAATGGTAAATACGTTAGTGCTGAGAAGGGCTCCGAAGGTGGCCACCGCAAGCGAACGAATCACCCCACCACTTCAGTCGCAAACGTCGTGTTTGCTCCTTTCGGGCGCCTGCGTTCGCTGACGTTCGCATCCATGCTCACTTTTCGCCTTTCGGCGCGCTCACTTCGTTAGTTGGTTCAAGTCCAGCTAATGTTAATTGCTTTTTTAGTTAAATAAGCCGATTGTTGGACTTGAACTAACCCCTCCAGTCGCAAACGTCGTGTTTGCTCCTTTCGGGCGCCTGCGTTCACTGACGTTCGCATCCATGCTCACTTTTCGCCTGACGGCGCGCTCACTACGTTACTCAGTTCGAGTAAAGTATATTTAACATTTTTATTGGTTTTGTGAAATATATAAAGCCGATTCTCAGACTCGAACTGAGTACCTGCACGTTACGAGGGTGCTGCTCTACCTGGTGAGCTAAATCGGCATGTTTTTTTGAAAAAAAAGGGGGGCTTTTTTGTAGAAAAAAATACTAGCGGTTTGGGTTTACTCGGGTTTCGTAGGTACGCTTCATATCTACTATGTTTGTTACAATCATGTAACCGTCGTAAACTTCAATCTTACGTTTTTCTACAAGTTTATTTATTTCGTCTCTTGTTACTTCTGCAGAAAGACCAGCCCAATGTGCAATATCGGCCATTGTAACGTGGAATTTTCGTGTTTTTTCGTTTGGATTTAATGTAGGATTCATTTCGTCCAACATCAAGAAAACATCTGCTAATCTTGCCTGCAAATCTTTGATACATAAAATGCGGAATCTGCGTTTCTGATCATAAATACGTTTACAGAACAATTTAAGAAGTACAAGTGCAATCTGAGGGTTGCCTGTAATTAATAATTCAAAGTTTTCTTTGTTGAATTCAAGACATTTTACAGGACCAGAAGCCATACATGTTGCAGAGCGAGCTGAATTATCAAGAATTGCCATTTCACCAAAGAATTCACCAGGTTTCAAAATATCAAGATTTTTTAAAGAACCATTAACAAGTTTAACCAGCTGGACTTTACCACTTTGAATTAAATAAAAAGAATCACCAGGTTCATATTCTGAAATAATTACTTCCCCTGGTTCGTATTGTTTTGCAAAGCGTTCAAAAGCTGGTAAAGAGAATACTTTTAAAGAATTGTCTTCTGGGTCTATTGATTCAATAGTTTCTTTTGTGCGTGCATGGGCCAAGGCTCTATCATTACGCATTTTTGCTTCTGAATATAATTTTGCAACTTCTTCTTTATTTGTAGCGTTTGGATATCTTTTAAGGAATTTAATATAAATATCACAAGCTGAACGATATGCTTCATCATCAGTAAAACATTTTGCAACTGCAAGCATTCCTGTCTGCTGATCTTCTGCAATATTATTTAATATTGATTCAGTTTTTTTATGGATTTGACGTAACTGATTACTAAATACGCGAAGCATTTTCATAATCAACTGTTTATTATTACTGAAAAGATGTTCGAATTCCTGAACTGTTAATGTAACGGCAATTGTTGGAACCAATGCTGTAGCAGTTTCTTCTCTTCCAAAATGACCAAATGCTGATTTTACACCGAAAAATTCACCACTTTTTACTTGTTCTGCTACTGGTAATCCCGATTCAATATCTGTACTTGTAAGTAGAACAGAACCCTGCTGCATAATGAAAATTCTATCATCATGGTCGCCTTCAAAGTAAATAACAGAACCTTTTGTGTATTGCATTGCCTTTGGCATGGATTCGAAACCTCCTACTTATAATTCATTATCGATAAGATACTAACTATCCATTATACAATAAAGTAAAAAAATATGCTATTGTAATTGCATGATTGATTTACATGTTCACACAACTGCTTCTGACGGACAGTATTCTCCAACACAGATTATTCAAAAAGCTCATGAAAAACATCTTACAATAATGGCAATCACTGATCATGATACAATAGACGGGTTGGAAGAAGGTAAAAAAGCTGCAAAAGATGTGGGGATAAGATTTGTTCCTGGTGTTGAACTGAATATTAATTTTCCAACTGGTGAATTTCATCTTTTAGGGTTGGGATTAAAAAATCCATCAGATTCTTTAAAAAATCTTTTATCAGAGTTAGTTAAAAATAGAGATTTTAGAAACAATCAGATTATAGAAAAGATGCAGTCGGAAGGTGTGGATATTACATTAGATGAATTATATACCGATTTTCCTGATACAGTGATTGGAAGACCTCATTTTGCTGCTGAGTTAGTTAAAAAGAAGATTGTAAAAACCCGCCAACAGGCATTCGATATTTATCTTGCAAAAGGGCGCAAGTGGTATGTAGAAAGAGTTGGTTCAAATCTTGATGAGGCAATTGTTGCAATTAAAGATTCTGGAGGTGTTCCTGTAGTTGCCCATCCTATGTCTCTTTATCTTTCCTGGGGAAAACTTCCTGATGTTATGAAAGATTTTTATAATCGTGGTGTAATGGGATTAGAAGCTTTTCATCCCGGTGCCAGAGTTTCGGAATGTTTGCGTTTGGAAGAGCTGGCACATAAAATTGGTTATTTTGTTACTGGCGGCAGTGATTTTCATGGTGAACAAATTCGTACTGATAGAAGATTAGGTCATACTTGCGGCGGGAAGAAGATAGAAGCATCTCTTTTTAATCCCTTGGAATCTATTATTTATACTTGCTAAAAAAATTTTTTAAAAAATTTTCTTAAAAATGGTCCGATTTTAAACGTTAAGGCAATACTAACTATAAGGAATGTTTATTTTTTTCAGAGAGGTTAGTATGCAAATTTTTTCTTTTTCTCCGTTTGGATATGAAGGGGCGTTGGTTTCAGTAGAAGTTGATTTAAGACGTGGGATTCCTGCTGTGGACCTGGTTGGACTTGCTGATGGTGCTGTGAAAGAATCTAGAGATAGAATGGCGGCTGCTATTAGAAATTCTGGGTTTGAATTTCCACCAGAAAGGGTTCTGATAAGCTTATCACCTGCGGATTTGAAGAAGGAAGGTGCCGGATTCGATTTGCCTATTGCTCTTGGAGTGTTGGTGGCTGGTGCTGTAAATTCTGGGGATGTTGGTTTTTTGGATGAAAGTATACTTATAATGGGTGAATTGGAACTTTCAGGAAAAATCAGACCTGTTAAGGGTGTTCATGCAGCGGTTTCAACAGCTGTTTCTTGTGGCATTTTGCATTGTATTGTTCCTGTTCAGAATGTGGATGAAGCAAAAGAAATTGTTGGTGCCAGGGTTTATGGTGCTGATTCTTTAGAAAATGCGTTTCGAGCGTTAAAAGACAAGAACTATTATGAATCAAAAACTCAATCTGATGAAAATGTGATTCCGCCTGATTGTGTGGACGTAGATGGTGTATATTTTACAAAAATTGAACCTGAATACGAGTATGCACTAATAAAGGGACAAGGGAAGTTAATTCGTGCTTTACAAATTGCTGCCGCTGGTGGTCACAATTTTATTGCATTAGGTGCGCCTGGATGTGGTAAAACCATGGCAATTCAGAAGTTTCCTGGAATTAATCCCTTGCTTTCTTTTGAAGAGGCTCAGTCGGTTACAAGAATCTGGTCTTTGGCTGGATTAATAAAACCTTCTGAGTCTCTAATCAGGATTCCTCCTTTTAGAATTCCTCATCAAACTGCAAGTATTGAAGGTATTTGTGGGGGAGGAGTAAATTGTCGTCCTGGTGAAATCAGTTTGGCACATAATGGTGTGCTGTTTTTAGATGAATCTGCTGAATTTCGTTCATCTGTGTTGCAAATGTTGAGGGTTCCTTTGGAATGTGGAGGAATAACATTAAGCCGTGCTGGTAGAAGTACTCATTATCCTGCAAAGTTTCAATTAATGATGGCTGTAAATCCATGTCCTTGTGGAAATTTTGGCTCAAAATCGAAAATCTGTTTGTGTAGTTCAAAATCTGTAGAACAATATTGGAAAAAGATGTCTGCACCTTTATTGGATCGGATAGATCTAAGGGTTTTTGTTGAATTGCCAGAAAGTGGAGATGAAAGCGGACGAGAAGGTTTGGAATCGACAGAAAATATTAGGATTGGAATTGCAAAAGCTGTAAAAATTCAGAGAAAACGACAGGGAATTAAAAATGCTAATTTATCCCCAGAGGAAATTTTGAAGTATTGTTCTTTGGATAATAACTCAAAAGGTATTCTAGATAATGCCATGGAAAGATATGGTTTTTCTTCTAGAGCAGTTTCTTCCATTTTGAAAGTTGCGAGAACTATTGCCGATATGGAAGAAAGTGTTGTAATTAAAGAGCAACATCTGCAAGAGGCTATAGATTTTCGAAAACTATGTAATAATCTTGTTCCAGAAATATTATAAGGCAAGCCGGAGTTCAGTCGTCCAGCTGAAATACAAAGAAACTGTTAAAAAAAAATGCTTCCTTATTAGGAAGCATCCAAAATACCGGAGAAGAGACTTGAACTCTTACACGATTGCTCGCAACAGATTTTGAGTCTGTCGTGTCTACCATTCCACCACTCCGGCTCGGTTTTTATAATATAACAAAATATAAAGGATTTTTCAAGTGGGTATATGCTATAATAATTATGTGAAAATAATATCTGATGCATTTGTGGGAGCCACTCCCGAATTAGTATTAAAAACAGTTTTTGGTTATGATTCTTTCAGACCTTTTCAGAAGGAAATAATTAATGAAGTATTAAAAGGTCATGACACTTTAGCAATTATGCCAACTGGTGGCGGAAAGTCTATTTGCTATCAGGTGCCGGCGTTAATTCTGGAAGGAATCACAATCGTTGTTTCTCCGTTGATTTCATTAATGCAGGATCAGGTTAATTCTCTTGAAGCTTCTGGTGTACATTCAGCATTTTTGAATAGCACATTAAGCTGGGAAGATTATAAAAATACTGTTGAGGAAATCAGAAATGGTAAAATTAAAATAATTTATATTTCACCAGAAGGTTTGGCTACAAACAGAATTCGTGAAATTTTTTCAGATGAAAGTATAAAAGTAAGTCTTATCACTATTGATGAAGCTCATTGTATTTCCCAGTGGGGACATGATTTTAGACCAGATTATATGGAAATTGTTTCGTTTAGACGTTTATTTCCTAAAGCTGCAATGCTGGCTCTTACAGCTACAGCAACTCAGCAAGTTCGCGAAGATATTGCTTCAATACTAAAATTAAAGAAACCTGCAGTTTATATTTCCAGCTTTAATCGTGAAAATATTTTTATTGAAGTTCAGCCAAAAAAAAATCCGCTGGAACAGGTTATTAATTGTATAAAAAAGCATGCAGGTGATAGTGGAATTATTTATTGTTTTTCAAAAAGGCAGGTAGATGAATTAACAGAGATATTAGATAAAATGGGTTATTCTGTTTTAAACTATCATGCAGGGCTTTCAGATGCAATTCGTAAAAAAAATCAGGATTTATTTATAAAAGATGAAGTTCAGATAATTATTGCTACTGTGGCATTTGGAATGGGAATAAATAAACCAAATGTACGTTTTGTAATAAATTATGATTTACCAAAATCTGTAGAAGAGTATTATCAGGAAATCGGTCGTGCAGGAAGGGATGGATTACCTTCAACAGCGTTGCTTTTATATAGTCCTGGAGATATTTCTAAAATTAGATATTTTTTTGATGAGGCAGCTGATCCAAGAAATTCAGAAAAATTATTGCAAGGTATGATTTCTTTTGCAGGTGGAATTGAATGCAGAAGAAAAGCTTTACTAAAATATTTTGGAGAGGCTTATGAACCAAAGACAGATGATAAATGTTGTTGTGATATTTGTTCTGCAGGTGAGATTCCTTTGGTTGATGTAACAATCCCTGTTCAAAAATTACTTAGTTGTATTATTCGTACACAAGAAAGATTTGGTGCATCTTATGTAATTGATGTTTTGCTTGGTTCAAGAAATAAGCGAATACTTGAAAATGGACATAACATGCTTTCTACATGGGGTATTGGAACTGAATTAAGTAGAGAAGACTGGTTATCGTTGATAGATATTTTAATTAGTAAAAAAATGCTGGCAAAAACCGGGGACTATTATGTTCTAACCATTTTACCTGAAGGCAAAAGTGTATTAGCAACACGTGAAAAGATACTTTTTCCAATCCTCTTTTCACGTTCCCCCGATCTTAAAATGCAGTTTGCAAAGCCTGGAACACAAACTTTGGAATATGGTTCAAATGAATACAAAATTAACAAAAAAACTGAACGTATTATTGCAGAAACTCCATCTGTTGATGATGCTGAAGGAGCAAGGATTGTTACTGATTTGAAGAATTGGCGTAAAAGAAAAGCAGACGATATGAATGTTCCTCCTTACATTATTTTTGGTGATAAAACTATGAATGACATTGCAGCTAAAAAACCAAAAAATAAGCAGGAATTACTTGCTGTGTATGGAATGGGAAATGTGAAGGTAGAAAATTTCGGAAACTCAATATTAAGGATTGTAAATCCTTAATATTGAGTCCCAATTTAAGCCTTTATTTTTGAAATAACTGACAGGCATAGCGAACAGTATCCATGGCATCCTTGCCGTAGAAATCTGCACCAATTTGGTCTGCATACTCCTGTGTCATAACTGCACCACCAACGCAAACCTTAGCCCATGGGCATTCTTTTCGCAGTTGTTTTATGGTTTCTTCCATTGCGGCTACAGTAGTGGTCATGAGGGCTGAAAGACCTACCAGTTCAATGTGATCTTTTTTGCAGGCATCTACAACTGTTTCAGGTGGTACATCTTTTCCAAGATCTATTACATCAAAGTCGTAATTTTCTAAAAGAACTTTTACGATATTTTTTCCAATATCGTGAATATCGC
>JAHAZJ010000054.1 GCA_018385315.1 Treponema sp.
TGCCTTGAAATCCTTGCTGAATGACTGTCGCTTTTTTGCCATGTGCCTACCGCCTTGTTTAGTTTATCGGCTGTTTGCACCTTAAACCTGCTCCTTTTTCTGTGTTGTTTTACGCACTCATTTTAAACAGAACCTTATGAACAAACAATTGAAACAAAAAATACTCCGCTGTTTAATTCTCTTTACAGCACCTATTATTTAGCCATCAGAAATATTTTAGAGACCTACATTACTAACAACAAACAACCACTTTCTAATGATACTATAACCAAACTTATTAAAGAATCAGCATACATTGAAGCTCCTGGAGAACTTAGCGATTTAATATTTAATAAGTCAGAGACGACTACTATCTTTAAGGCTATCCAAAATAAAGTCTCCTCACCTATTAATCATATCCCTGATTTTCCTTTAACAACAATAGAACTTAGATTTCTTGCAGCAATTCTTCATGACAAGCGTGTTAAAATGTTTATTTCCTCAGAAGTCATAGACGAATTACAGAAATCCTTAAAAGGTGTTACCCCTTTATGGGAGCCTGATGATATTAAGTACTTTGATCAGAACAAAGATGGAGACGATTTTGACAACAAAGACTATGTAATACTATTCCAAACAATTCTTAACGCTATTAACCATAAAAAATATATTCATCTAATTTATGGACGGAAAAATAATTCTGATATATTCACACCAACACATCTGGATTATTCCCAAAAGGACAATGCATTCCGACTATTTGTCAAAGAACTGAAATATCCGATAAATCTTGAAAATATAAAATCAATCGAAATTACAGAAGAAAAACCGAAAAAAACAGAAGAATCAACTATTTACGAAACTCTAAAAGTTGAAATATACGATGACACCTATCGAAAATATCATTTTAATCGTGCCATCCGAATGTTCTCGTATTTCAAAAAAACTTGCAAAAAAACAGAAAAAGAAAATACATATGAACTGACCGTGTATTATGATAAAAGCGACGAATCTGAAATTATCATCAAGATTCTTATGTTTGGCCCCAACATGAAGGTTCTGGGACCTATGGATGTAAGCTGTGAAGTCAATCAGAGGATTAAAAAACAGAAAGAATTAGGAATCTAAGAGGGAGAGACATCCTCGCCCCTCTTAGACTATTCATTAACAGAGATTACTGCTTTATGAATATTTCCATCCTGAATATTTTTATAACCAACAAGAAGTACTTCCTTTACTGTTCCGCTTGATTTTAAATCGTTAATGGCACTAATTGAACTATCATATTCACTACCAATTTCAGGCGAAATAATCTGAAATCGAATTTCTTTCGCCCCCTCATTGTATATAGACATTAACAAATTAAATAATCTATTGATTTTATCAATATCATCCAGATTATTATTGAAAATATTTCGTTTCGCAGTTTCCCACAATGAAGTGATATTACTTAATCGCAATCCAGCAGAAATAAAACCAAGAAATGATGCATGAGGAAAAAGAGTTTCCAAACTTGCTTTTGTTTTTTCGTTGAAAGAAGAAAACTCATTGAAAGCAGCAAGTAAAGTATCTTCTATGTTGAGAGACTTGTAAAAGTTATTAAGACTACTATAATCATTCTGGAGTTTTTCTAATTCCTGCTGCAATTCATTTTTCTTTGTATTTGTTGATTCTAGCTCCTTATTCTTTTCATTAATAGTTGAAGATAACTTATTAATTTCTTCATTTTTATTCTGGCAAGTCTGTTTCTCAGTTATTATTTGAGAGTTTAGATTTTCAATTTTTGCCTTATACACCCCAATATCACTCGACAACTTAGAAGAGTTAGCTCTTTCACTAGAAATATCCTTGTTTAACTGAATAATCTGAGATTGCTTATCTGTATTATTCTGCTTTTCAGTAGACAACTCTCTTTTCAAGCTCTCAATTTCAGCCTCAAGTTTTCCGTTCTTTTGAATCAAAAGAGCTTTTTCTGTCTGCAAACTAGAATTTTCGCCTTTGAGTTGTGAATACTGAGTATTTATAAGTCCTTCGATAGCCCCAAACTTTTGTGCAATTGCAGACTCCACTTTATTCAACGAATCACTAATATCTGTTCTAAGACCTGTATTCTGCTGAACAATAGAAGACTGCAATTTGTTTATCTCCTCTTTAGCAATATTTTTGATATCACTGCTTGAAATCTCGATATTTTCAAGTTTAGAGGATAACTGGCTAAAATATTCAGCATTTTTTTGAGTAATGGAATTCAATTCAGTTTTTAAGTCTTCTTCCATATTCATCTCCTATTTTAAATATGCCGTATGATTTTCTTTTTCAGCAACTTCTGTGATACTATTCAACAATTCCTCAGCTTCTTCTGGACTTTGAGCAGCCATATAAACAATTTTATCGTTTCCGATTGCTTTTATATATATCTGCTGTCCCTTTTCAATACAAGGGAAGTCCAAAGGAATTGCATTTGCAATTGAAATCGGTTGCATTCCATCCATACAATCAGCTTTCGATGTATAATAAAGCGTCTTGGAAACAGGCTCTGTGCTATCTTCTACATCAAAAATCTGAACCCATTCCTGACTTGGATATGAAGGTTTACCTTCTTCCCCAAGTGTATTAAATGGAATAAATCTATCCCGTCCTCTAACAGTTTCAACATCACCAAGATAGAATTTAAAGTACTCAAGTTCAGTATCTGTAGCGATTTCTATTTTGTCTTTTAGCATTTCTACAATACCAAATGCAACACCAGTTTTACCTGTTGGCTGGAATTCCTTTGATTTGTTTCTTTCTGATTCAATCATTCCTTCAACATCTTCATCATCCCATCTCTGAATATCTTTTAAGACATGTCTCAATTTTTCTTCATAATCAGGAGAATCAAAACGATTGAATAGTTCAAAAGAAACGTTTTCATTACTTTCTTTACGGATTCTTTCTTCCATGAGGTTTCTTAAAATTGGCGATTTACTTGCATTACCAGCCAAGAAAATATTAATTCTGCCATTATAGTCATTCTTTTTAGCAAAAGCTGTTTTTAAAGCACTAAAGAAAGAATCAATACCTTCCTTGATGCTATCACTAAAATATTTATACATCATCTTTTTTGACAAAGTAATTGGTACTTTTTGTGCTTGCTTAACTTCATCTTTAGTCTCGCTCCATAAGTCAAGCAATGCAGTAACTTCATCAGTATTTTCGGCAGTGTTTGTCAAAACATCTTTGTGATTATTCTTGAAAACTGCAACCTGTTGAGCCAGCATTTTTCTATCCAATTCATTATTGAAGTTCTTTGCTCTCTCAAGATAATCTTCCAATTCTTTTTTTGCTTTTTCTTCGGTGATTAACTGAAGGAGCACCAGTATTTCATGAATTAAAATCATCATATCATTTGATTTTTCTGTATTTGAAAAATAATCCTGAAAATACTTCTCCTGATTCTCCCAATACTCACGAAGCCCCTTATTTTCGTTACCTTCATCATCCTTCTCACCGTTTAACTCAATAAGGCTTGTCATATTACTTCTTGCATAGTAATTCGATGCTAAATATTGATGAGGGACACCTTTCTTTGCCTGCTTCTTTTCAATACCATAATAAAACTTACAGTTATTCTGCTTCATTATTTCAAGATTCTTAGGTTCAGAAAAGACTTCGAAAGCAAGACCATCAAGAATATTTTCACCACCAAGATACTGCTCACCACTGACATGTATTGTTTCAATCTTAAATTGTTTACCTTTTTTATCAGAACGACTCCAATACCCATAAGCAAAATCAGAAGTGCCACCACCGAAATCAAAAATAGCGTATTTCACTTTCTCATCTTTTTCAGGTTCAAAACCATATTTTTTCATAGCCATAACGGCATATGCTTCAGGTTCACTAACCTTCTTTTCGACAATGATTCTGTCATCAGAGATTTCCTCTGGGATACTTTTTCTGATTCCTTTTCTGAAACTTTTTACAATATAATCAACAACATCTGTATTATATGTTGCAGGATATGAAAGTTGATAGTTTAAATGAATTCCATAACCTTCATGACGATTATTAATAAAAAGCCCTAAGAAATATGCATAAATTTCAATTGGATTGAGAGTTGATTCGTCTTCGAATTTTAACAATTCTGAAAGAGATTTTAAATATATTGGATCCTCCTCATTTGCAGGTTTTATACTTAAATTCGATTCGTTTTCAGCTGCCCATTGCTTGATATGGCTAACGATAGCCTTTAATGCCTTTCCATTTTCACCTGCTGCTTGGCCAGAAGAAATAATATCTTTTACAGCATGAGAAACCATTAAATCAGCCCATTTGGTATAAGGACGAGCTTTTTTACTGTAATATGAAGCTAGGAAGTCACCATATTTCTTGATAAGCATCAATGTTGGATTTTCATATTTTCCATTTTCGGCCTTACCAACACAAATTTGTCTTGGCTCATCTGGATGATGCCGATCATATTCAACAACAACAGTTGATGACGTTCCAAAATCTATTGCAATAATTGAATTCTTAACATCATCATTTGGATTATGAGCACGTATTTTTATTCCTCCAGAAGGAATTTCTACTTGATGCCTAGAAGTCGGATTTGGATATAAATCCCATAGCCATTCATCTACTGCTGCAAAATATGACTCATTGTAAACAGGAATTTCTGCTCTCTTAAAATCGCTTTCTTTTAGAGCTTTTTTGACATCTTCCGCAGTAAAACTACCATCAGGATTCTCAATACCCATTCCCTTAAGCAATTGACGGTTTATAAGTTCTTCCCACTCATCATTCAATTTCAAATCTTTGATAGAAGCTTCAGAAAGTACTATTCTACCTCCATCAATTTTGAAGGATTTAGTAAATATCTTATTTATTTTAGAAAATGTATCTTCAAATGAAGGATCATCAAAATCAGGAACCAATTTATTACCTAGTAAAAAAGCCGTTAATGTTTTAGTGTTTGAGAAGCCCTCAATATTATAAATTGGAACTGGATAAGCAGGAGTTTTCCATTCGTCATTAATCCAAGCATTATCTTCATTTTTTATAAGAACAGTTGAATTACCAATTTCATTTTCTGAACAAATGAAACAATCCGAATGATATGTTTCAGAGATTTTCTTTATTTGATCTTCTAATGGCCAAACTCCGTTAAACGGGGTTTCTAAAAACTTGGCGATATGCTTATCAAATTTTATACCATTCTGAGGATTTTGTTCTTCACAATCAGATTCATACAAGAAGAATTTTCTTTTGCTTCTAGTTCCAGTATAATTGACAACCAAATTATTTTGAAGAGAAATATATCCGTCCGATATCAATTCCTCATCCAGTTTCTCAGCTATAAAGTCAATCGATTGATTCAATAATGTTTCGAGAGCCTTTACGTATTCTTTATCTGTAAACGGAATTGAAGTTACTTCCACTGTTTTTTCCATTTTTTTCCTCCATATATACTAAGTAACAATTATTTCAAAGAGTTGACACAAATTCTAAATCCAATTTTAGAATTCTTTGTATTTTTATCTGTGAATTCTTTATTCATAGGCTTTCCCAACTCAAGATAATCTTCACTATCTTCATATGATCCACCTATAAAAAGAGCCTTGTCAGCATCTGAATCTGACATAACCCATTCCCAGACATTACCATTCATATCATAAATTCCATCATCATTAATAATAACAGGATTCTTTTTTCCAACCTCATGAGTTTTTGTCTTTGAGTTATGCTTGTACCATGCAAATCCATCAGGGACATTTGAACCGGCATAAATAAAAGAATTTTTATTTTCTGCAGTTGCAACAAAATTCCATTCACTCTCAGTTGGTAATCTAAAACCATTGATTTCTGGATTATATATTCCGTTTTTATAACAAGAAGCGAATCCACATTTCTCGCTTAATTTCTTGCAGAATTCAATAGCCTCTAAATAACTAACAGTTTCAACAGGTCTTCTTTCCTGTTTTTCTTTTGGATCTGGGTCATCCTTAAAAGAACTTGGGTTTTCTCCCATCACACTTTCATATAATTCCTGAGTCACAAGAAATTTTGAAATATAGAAGGTATCATTTATTAGTACCATATCTTTAGCCACTATTTTTTTTAGCTTTTCATCCACCGGCAACTCTACTTCTTCATCTTCAGTAGATGTCAGTAAATCTGAATCATCTAATAATTCATCAGATTCTTTTGCAATTTTTAATGTTTTTTTCTCTTTTTTTGAATCAGCTGTTTCATTTTTTTGCTGTACAGAGTCATTTTTCACTATTTTAGGAGTACTTTTGTTATCAGTTCCTAAAACCTTAAAAAACCAATTATTTTTATTTGGAGCTTCTTTTGAGGTAAAATAATATTTATCAGGATTGTCTTCAAGGATTTCAATTATTTTTGAGCCAGGTTTTTCTACACCATACAGTTCTTTAATTTTATTTTTATCTTCTGAGGAAACAAAATTTGCCATGAATTTTACAAGACTGATCTCTCCAGCTTTCTCAACAGTCTTATAAAGAACTTGTTCAAATTGTTCTATTGAGTTAAACGTTCCTTCCATATCTATTACTCCTATTTTTTTGCACTTTTCTCTATAGATTCTATTACATTTTCAGCTCGTGTTCTAATACTAAACTCTACACGCCGAGTTTTTGTATCATCCGCTGCTGGGATAGAATTGGAATATCCTATTGCAATAATATTTTTTTGAAGTTCATCTCTTGTTTCTGGAATAGTTCCTAAACAATAATACAGAACCTCTCTTGTTCTTTCCTGAGATAATTTCATTCCTGATTCATAATCTTCTTTTCGAGTCTGTCTAAGGTTTACAGCAGTATGACCCTCTATTCGTATTTCTTGAATATCACCTTTATATTTCGGATCTTCTAATATCTTAACTAATCTAGGAAAGAAGTCGTCAAGAACAACCATAAAGCCCTCTTTTAATTTGGCTTTTTCTGGTTCAAACATCATTGAATCCTTTGTAAATTTTACGAGTATGTTTCCTTTTTCGAGTTCTATTTCTGCTTCCCAGTTTACTAAATCATCTCGAAATTCCTTATATATTGCATCATATAAATCTTTTTGTTTTAATCGGAATTCTGTAGCAACTCCATTCTTGATTTCAAATTCCTTTCTTTCTTCATTTAGCCTATGAATAACAAAAATCAGAAACAATATAAAAATACAACACAAAGCAGCCATCAAATCACTGATGGATAAATCATATGAGTTTCCTTTCTTCAATTCTTCCTTTTTTGGAGATCTCATTATGATTCACTCTCCTCTGATTCTTTATCTTTTTCATCAAGTGAACTATTAACATGGTCAATCATCTGAACCAAGGAATTCTTCATTACTTCAGCAGCATTTGAATATAATGTATTCATCTCTCTTTGTTGTTCTGGGAATTTATTCAAACTTTCTGAAATATCTTTAAGATTTTGTTGCGCATCTCTCATTAGTTCAGAAGCTGTAATAAAGTTATTCAGCAGAGCCTTTATCTCAACAGTTCCATTTATAAGACTTTCTTCCGATTCAGAAATTCTATTAGACATGTCAATTAATGTCTCATGTAAATTCTTATACTCGTTGGTAAAATTATTAGTTTCTTTTGAAAATTCCTCAATTTGAACAATGCTATCAGAAATCTTTGATGAAAATGAATTACAGGCCTCTGAAATATTTCTGACCATTTCTCCATAAATAGCATTAATAATACTTTTTGTTCCATCCAGAAAACTATTAATTTTCTGTTCTGCATCTTCATATACAATTTTTAATCTATTTTCTGAAGCATCCATCAAAGTCTTGTTTCGTTCAATATCAGCCTTTGTTTCTTCTTTTATCATAGAAGATATTTCTTTCTTTGTTTCTTCGAAAACCTCAGATAAATCAGAATCGATTTTATTAGACAAGACATCAAAATTATTTTGTACCGAATGTGTGATAATAGACATCGCACTTTTCAAATCAGCTGGGAAAGATGAAACTGAATCAGTTGCCTTTTCTATAGATAGACTTGCTTTATTAAATCTTTCAGTAAACTGCTCAAAAGTTTTATTAAGCTCCGTGTTTATAGTTTTCAGGCATTCCTGCGACATCTCTAGAGTCCGAGTTTTTGCTAATTCAATACTCTTGTTTAATTCATCACTCATTAATTTTACATTATCAGGAATATTGCCTAAAGAATTATCTATATGTTGCAATAACTCTGCAGTACCTAAAACTTGTTTAGTAAATTCATCGCGCTCTGCTGAAATAACACTTTTTATTTCTGCACACATATTTGTAATATTCTTATCTATAGATGTCTCTGTAATACTAACAATATCACTCAATGAACGCATACATTGCTCATCAGAAACATAATACTGCTCATCCAAAGAGTCACATAATAATCTGTTTGATTCTTTTACAAGAGATAGTAAAGGCTGTGTTATCAAAAGATTATATATAATGGAAGAAAAGAGCCCAATTATAGAAGTATTAAAAGCAACTTTCAAACCATTAAAAATTTCAACAGATTCAAAATTAATTCCACATTCAATAATATTTCCAAGGAATTGAGAGAAACCCACAAATGTTCCTAATATTCCGAGCCCAACAAATGTTCCAGATACATTTTTTAAGTAATCCAAAACGGGGATATTAAAAAAGGATGCACTAAGTATATCTTCTGAGGAAAAATATAAATCAGCATTAGCACGGGTCTTCCCATTTAATTTTTTATCTGGGTGTTCCTTTATAAATGTAAGACTATATTGTTTCCAAATATCTGCGTATTTTTCTTTCAATCGTTCCGGACTTAAGTTCAACATTGTCCTAAATCCTAAATAAACAAATATTGGAATGCAAAATGAAAAAATTAAAAATAAACCAAATAATATCCAATAGAGATTATTAACAGATATTAAGCCGTCATTTAAGGAAAAAGTATTAAAAATACTCACAACAAAAATAATGACCAAATATCCGAGAATACAACAAACCTGCTTATAAAACAGACCTATATTTTTTTTCATAATAAATACCACTTTTATAATTCAACAATAATATCCTTCATTGTTTCATACAATTTGAGAACGGCGTTATTTTTCTTAGCATCTTCCGAGTGTATAAGCATTTTACCATTATCAATGAAGAACACATTCAAAATATTCATAGCTCTAGAAATGCATGTATAAATACTATTTTCCTGAGAATAAATATCCAACCCATCATTATCTTTTCCTGTTCTATCGAGGAAATCTTCATCTAAAACAAGAATAATTACCGGAATGTCTATGCCTTTTACATATTTAATTTTTGATAACTTTATCAGGTCTTTATCTTTTTCAAAATCAAAGTCATCAGTTTCAATAGATTTTGAGTTAAATCCCTGATTAGAGAGTTCCATTCTTATCTTATCAAGAAGTTTATCATTTGCGGCAACAATACAAAACTCTCCATTCTCAAAGAAAAGCTGTTCTTTCATAAACTTAATGCGTTCAATAAGTTTTTCAAAAACTACAGTATCTTTCTTTGAAATATATCCTTCTGGAATAGGTCCAGGCATAAAGCCTTTTGAAATTGCGTCAGGATCCTTTAGATTAACCCTCTTTCTATAAGCATTTGCTAAATCTTGTATTGGGCGAGTGCTTCTGAAGTTTTTAGTAAGACCTTCCTTTGTAGTAGAAAGCTCTTGCTTATTAAGCCATAACCAAGGGAGCCCTTTTCTGACAAAAACAGATTGTGTTTTATCACCAGCAAACACATATCCTTTTCGTGTCATCTGTTTTATAGCCTCAATTTTCGCGGCTTCAAGATCCTGGATCTCATCAATTAGAAGATAATCACATTTCAAAAAATCTGGAATCCTTGGACTCTTCTTGTATATTCTATAAAGAGCCCATTCCAATGGAATAAAAGAAGTATCTACAAGTTCAAATACTTTATCCAGATCTTCTACTGCATCCCAAACGATTTGACGCTTTTGTTGTTCATCTTTATCAACAGATTTTGGTTGTGAATATGTATGGTCAACATATTTTTTTTGTTCCGGAAGATGAAGCCATATTTCTCTTGCTTGTTCAAATAGAAGTTCTTTTTCTATCCCATATTTTTCGCATATTTTTTGAACGCCAGAAACAAAACTAAGAGGAATAATTTTTTTATTGAATATTTTCTCTGCGATAGAAATAAAATAATTATCAAAGCCTAAAATTCTGTTCGCTACATTCTTTTTATCAGAAGCAGTAAGTTTTTTTCCATTGAAAGATATTAGATTTGAAAGGTACTTATTATATTTTGTTAAAGAATTAGTATAAGTCAGAAGCTTTATATCTTTATCCAGAGTTTCCTGTAGTACATTAATTAAAATCAAAGTTTTTCCAGTTCCTGGTCCACCCTTAATAAGCTTTTTAATAGACTTATCTTTCTTTATTTTTCCAAGCAATTCTTCGGAGATTGCATTTTGTTCTTCAGTCAGTTCAGAAACCATTTTTTGATAATCACGCCATGTTCTTGCATACATAGCGCGTTCTGCTTGAGATTCATAAAAATTCTCCGAAGCCTTGCTTTTATCTTCTTCAGAACCTTTATTCATCAATTCAATCAGAGCTTTAGCTATTTCATCTGACAAAGAATAATCTTCACTTTCATGTTCCTTTAATGGCTTAAAATAAGGAGTATTTAAATGTTTATTGATTTCATTTTCATATTTATTATAGAAACCGTATATTTTTGAAAACTCAACAAATCGATTAACTAACGCTCGAATATTATCATTATCTTGTTTGCAGAAACAGTGACGAATTCGATCTCCATCAATATAAAACTCAGTTGCCTCCTTTGTAACAATCCATTCTTTCGTTTCTGAGTCTTTATATCCTTCTACATTCGAATGCTTTCTCATAAATTTATAAATAAGACTAAGTTCTGAACGTTCTGAATCTGTTAATACTTTTCCAGGTAATACCTTTGAGATATTATCGACAGCATCTGAAAACAAATCTTTCAAGCGCTTTTCTTTCTCATCATCAAAACAAAAAGAGGAATCTATTTTCTTATAAGTATTTCTAATATACCCTTCAATAAATGATATAATTGCAAGAAAATAAAAAGCAGAATCTCCTTCACTTTGTTTCTCCAGACGAGCAAGATTCTCTTTCATGTTAAACTGCAACATTGGATCAGTTTCTCTATATTTAGATACCAAATTATTAAACGTTGGTGTTGCCATTAATCTTCATTCTCCTTTTCGCTTTCTTGAAAATATGAAGTTTTATTCAAATTTTCCAAACTTATATTACTATCCAAATAATTCTTTGTAGTTTTACCGGCATTATCAGCTATATCAGTTCTTGCTCCTGATTTTAAAAGATATTCACAAACAACCGAATCCGTATTTGTCATCAAAGCATACATCAAAGCTGTTCTTCCTTCAGAATCTACTGCATCAATATTTTCTTTAAAATCTCTGCAAAGAATTTCAATGACATCAACACTCTGCTTATTTTCACATGCATACATTAAAGCCGTTTTTCCATTGGTTGTAGCTGTATTAATATATTTTTCTGTAGCAGGAACATTAAGAAGAACTCCAGGATTTGGATTACAAGCCGCAAGCATTGTTAATGATATGCCAGCTGTATTTCTATCTGTGTTTGCATCCTTTTTTAGCAAGTACTCCAAAACAGCAGGATTCGGATTGTAACGAGCAGCATACATTACTGCATTCCACTCATTATCATTAATTTTGTTAATATCACTTGTTTTTTCAGCAAGCTGCTTAATATAGCGAATGTCTGTTACATGTTGAGCAGCATACATTAATACAGTTTTTCCTTTGCCAACTACATAATCTGGTGAAAATTTATCTTGCTCAACTAAGATTGAAAACATAGTATGATTAATCTCAATTTCAAGCAATCTTTTAATATTCTGTTCGGAATACCAATAATCTATTGGTATTATCTCTATTATCTGTTTTGCTTCATCTTCAGAAGGAAGTTTCTCAAGCAAATAATCAAACATGTCTTTCCCATCTTGATCTTGTTCCGTAAAAAAAGAAGCCCCATGTCGTATAAAACTATCTACAAAAGAACTTTTCCCTTCTTTAATGGCAACCAACAGAGGGGTAGCTCCATTATTCTTTGAGTCTGTAATTTTGTAATAAGTATTCTTTTCCTCAACAAATGCAGCATAATCATCCAGGCCTTTATTTTTATATATTTTTTCTGCCTTTGAAAAAGACTTATCCTTACATCCAGTTAAAACTTGTAGAGACACTAAAAAAATAAGACATATATATAAATACTTTTTCATTTATTCACCTTCTTCCGTAAAATGCGATGGATGTTCATACATTTCAACGGCTTTCATATAAGCCTGATATTCTAAAACATTATCTAACGTACGCTCTGAATAATGTTCTTTGAAGTAATCAATACATGCAGCCTTATCTCCATTGTTCTCTTTGAGAAACTCATAATGCTTAAATGTTAACAGCTTAAGCTCTGCTTCTTTCTGTTTTCTTGCTTCCTCAGCAGCTTTCTGCGCTTCATCCGCAGCTTTTTGAGCCGCAATTCTTGCATCAGCCTCAGCCTTTTTCCTTGATTTTTCTTCGGCAGCTTCCCGCTTTGCTTCCTTTTCGGCATTTTTCTTATTTACATTTTTAATTGTTTTGACTGTTATTACCGAAATAATGCAGATAAGTAAAATAACAACTAAGAAGGTATACAACGCCAGTGTTTTAAACCTCTCTGTTGCAGCTTTTGTATCAACATATGCCTGTTCCCTTAATTTAGGCGTTACTTTTTTTTCATAGTCGATTTGCTTCTGTTTATATTCAGAGTCCATTTCTGAACGAGCATCCATTTTTGCTTTGTTTATGAACTCTTCAGACTTAGCATTAAATTCTAATTCATATTTTTCTTGTAACGTCTGTTCTATTGCTGATACTTCTGTGTTTTTTCTCTGCTCGTATTCAACTGCAAGTTCTTCTTTTAATTCATTTCTTTTCTCCGAAGTGAAAGAATCCTTAAACTGATCAACCAAAACAGCTACATCAGAATTTTTCTTTTCTTCATACTTCGGTTCCAGCTCTGCTTTTACACTTGTAATATATGTTTCTTTTTTTGATTCAAATTCATTTTCAAGCGACTGTCGTATTTCTTCAGATAATTTCTTTACTTCGTCATTCTTTTTTTGTTCAAAAGATTCTTCAAGTTCTTTTGTCTTTTCTGCTAAAAAAGCCTGAGAATCTAATTTATATTTCTCATCATATTCGTTCTGAAGCTTTTCTTTTTCTGCAGCAACTTCAGAATTCTTTTTCTCTTCAAATTCGGCGAGAAGGCTCTCTCTTACTTCCTGTTTATAAGTCTCTTTATTCTTATTAAACTCAGTTTCATAAGTTGATTTGATTTCAGTTTCAATTTTTTTTACTTCTTCTGTTTTCTTTTGCTCAAAAACCGGAGTAAGTTCATTTACTACTTCCTGATGTATTTTGGCAGTTTCCTCTAAACGAACTTTTTCAACTTCTTCGGCATAGATTTTAGAACGCATTTCTTCAATAGCAGTTTCTTGCTTTGCTTTCTCGTCCGACAAAATCTGCTCTATAGTTAATGAATAAAATGTGTATGATTTCTTGTATAATTCAACTTTCTCTTCAAATTCCTTTGTATATTCAAAACTATCAAAGTTTATATCAAACCTATCTACTGTCTGACTAAATCCTGAAAATATCGTTAATGAAGAAAAAATAGTAACACAAATCAACTTTTTCCATGAAGCTACAATTCTTTTCATAACGTATTATTATAGCACCTTTTTCTCAAATTTGCACTTAATTTATCCCTAAGAATAAAATATTTATAAAATTGCATGAAAATTCTTCGAAAAATTCGATATTTATTCCCACATCGAAGCCCAGATTTTCAATAATCTGTTAACACGAACTCTTAACTCATCTTTCACTTTCACCATAATTAGATTCTTCTGAGACTCTGAAAGATGATAAGCTTGAATCAAGTCATCAACAGCAGTTCTTATTTTTTCCTCTAACCCCGAAATCCACTTCGCTTCATAACGGTATGAAATAAGCTGATATTCATAATTTACCTTATAAAAGATAAATACTTCGTCATTTTCAGAAATAACACTATCAAACAAAGCACAAATCTCATCATCTCCAGTTGAATAGATTCTTTCTTTTGCTGTCTTTTCAATCTGCAAATTCATCAATTTATGAAGAGCTTCAACAAACTTATTCAAAGTTTCATGGTAAGTAATAAATCTTGAATCTGTAATTACTCCACTAATTTCGACAAATGCCTGTTTCCAAAGATTAAGAGATTGAATTGATAAACCTTGTCCAAGATAAAACTTTGCTGCATTACAGTCATATACAATCTTTTTGAAGATAAAATCTGGTTCTCCCTTATCGACAAAAGGTTTCAGAACTGTATTAATCTTATCCCACTCCTGATTCTTAAAATATGTATCAGCAAGAACTTTTGCATTTTCGCGCTTTTTTGTACGAGCTTCTATGCTATTGTCATATGTAACAATGCCAGCAATTGAAACATCGTCACCACTACCTCTTTCACTTAATTCCGGAATATAATTCTTAATGTCCCGTTCACCAATAAATTCACCGTCTTCATCAAAAGAAAACTGAATCTGACCATAAAATCTGGACAAGTATTCCTCAGATGAAAAACTGTTTGCAACTCCGTCTGTAGAAGCAAAAATCGAAATGGGAACCTTATCAAGAAACTGCTCTTCTGGGAAACAGAAAGAATCGCTAGCCTTTGAATTACAAAGAGATGTAGTCTCATTAAGGAAACACTTTGGGTCATCTTTGATAGGTTTCGAGAAACCATCTCCAAAATCTACGAACAGATCACTATCACCTATCTTAAAGGCGTACCATTTAGGACTATCTTTTGCCTGAAAATAAACAACCGAAGTACAGCCAAATATTTCTTTGAGGGATAGCTTTGAGAATTCAGTGACTAAATTTCCAATTTCCTTCTGATTTTCTTCCGTAAGCATAGGATTCTTTGAGACAATCTCGTTGTAATCCTTTGCAAGTTTCTTTAACTCATGAAGTTCATCTAGATATCTCTTTGCAATATCTGGATCCCTTTCTTCGAGTTCCTTGCTTTTTACTTTCAAGTCATCTATTTCAACAGAGCAGAGATATTCAAAACATTTTCGATTCCAGCGTTTTACATAGGACTTTGCAAGATTTTTATTTGCCTTCTTATACTCACTTGCATCCATAGCATCCAGTACTTTGTCGATACTTGCAGCAAGCAATTCAACCGCCGCCTGGATGGCAAACTCAGCGCCCTTATCACTCCAAAAATGAGGAGAACTTCCGTGCCCATCGGATACACAAACAAGAGAAAAAGGTGTTTTATGAGGCTTTAATTCAACGGATACAGAAACATACGATGATAAACTTTTTTGATTTTTTACAAATAGCTGAATATCTTTCTTCTCGGGAATTTCAGATGCCTCAAAATCACCGGAAAAAGATCTGTCCTGGCATGGAAAAACCAATCCCCCATTCTCTGGATCATCTTCTTTCCTAATGTGACTTAATCCCTGAAACGAATATGCAAACATTGCTCTGTTCATTCAATCCTCCAAAAATTCAGCATTATTTGTAAAAACGTTAAGCAAGGGGCTCAGCCCCTTAGTTATTACCAGTCTTCATCAGCCTCTGGATCAAGATCCTGCATAGCTTCACGGGCGGTTTCTGCAACCGTTTCCTGAGCAATCACAGCCTCATCTTCTCCGTCACCTACTTTCTGACTAGCAACGGTTGATGATGTCACTGACACAACATGAATAAGCTTTTTAAGAAGGTTTTTATCCTTGAGGTAAATTGCGGATTCCTTACTACCAGTAAAATCCGACATTACGTCCATGTTTGCGTCATCTACACCAAGAGCAATCTTTATACTCTTCTTGAACCATTTGTTCTGCTGAAGTTTTTTGAGTCCAGCTTTATAGTCATCCGTTGGCTCACCATCAGAAAGCATAATAATTACAGGAGCTTTTACTCCTGCAGGATCCTGCAAGAATGCGTTGCGGTCTAATTTGGAATCAAGTTCCATAAATGCTTCGCCCATGTCTGTCGTTCCACCAGCACTGAGATCTGACCATCTGTATGAATCAAGTTCCACAGGCTGCGGTGTTTCCCAGTTTGTTCCACTTGAGAAACTCATTACTGCAAACTTAATATTTGCGTCTGCATTTTTGTTAGAGATATCCTTTACATCAGGAATAACTTCACGCATTGCATCATTTACTGCAGCAATACTTCTTCCTTCCATACTTCCAGAAGTATCGATAAGAAAGAACATAACCATACTCTTGCGAGCTACACCTTCAACATTGTCATAAACACCCATCTTTTAATCTCCTATGAATGGTCTGTTGTTTAAACCTCAGACGATGATTCCTTCGCCTTTGGTTCCGAATTTAATTGTATTTGTACGAATAATTGTTACCTGCCCGTTTGGGGCACAAACAAACTCTTTTCCACCTGGTGTATGTCTATACCAGGTGTTGTTTGATATGTTTTTAAGGCCGAATACTCCCGGTTTCTTTGGGTTGGCAATAACCTGAGCCCAAGCCTCATTAACACTATCAATGGATAATTCCTTATCAGCATCGATTTCCCAGCTGTAAAGCCGTTTCCCGAACTGCAACGGAATTAACTCATCTCTTATACTAAGGACCGCAGGTCTTGTGATGTTGACATCACAATTCATACATTTGTGATTTTCTTTCTTCATATTGAAGAAAGTCTCATCTCCACATTCTGGGCAAACGATTACTGAATGACGAAGCTTCTGAAACATTTTAAGCCATTCTTTTTCCATAACACGATCCCCGCGACCAGTTCCATTACTACGCATCAAATTTTTATCAAAAGCCTTAATAAACAGATTTCTAACAAAAGGAGGATAAACATTCCACAGAACATTAACATTTCTATGAATAGCAGGGTTTGGTCTGTTTGTACTATCATTAGGATCAAAAACAAATATTGGCATCTTACAAAAAAGGCTCTTTTCATTATCTTCCCTATCACAATTATCCCGCATTCCTTCAAGTGGATGACCCCTGAAGAAGAGAAGAAACAGAATTACTGCAAGAGAAAAACGATCACTATAGGTGTCAGGAAGATGATTCTGACAAACTACTTCTGGTGCCATATATCTTGGTTTTCCAAGGATTCCCAGATTTGTTCCATGAGGTGCCACATTATCATTATCACAAATCAGGATACTTCCTGTTTCTGGATCAATGAAGAAGTTACCATCATTCAAGTCCTGATAGCTGTCTCCCTGATTATGAAGAGCTCTAAAACTGGCAGTAATTTGAGTTCCTGCATTAATCATTGTTGAAAGATTCTTAAATCGAGCATTATTCAAAAGATATTGAGAGAGGGGCTGATATTTTTTGGGACAAAGTTTCATCACATAGCCAAAACTACCATCAGCATCTTTTTCAGTAATAGCTAATGGCCAAAGAAACGTTTCAGCTGGAGCTCCTCGTTTTACGTTTTCGCAAAGGTTTTTGTAAAAAGCTTCTTCACAAGGCTTTCTGTACCACTTAAGCGCATAGTTCTTATTGTCACATTTAATTTTATAAACAATTCCCTGTCCTCCTTCTCCAAGTTTATCAATAACCCTAATTGACTTGCCATCAAGAG
This sequence comes from Treponema sp., assembly GCA_018385315.1. Taxonomy (GTDB): domain Bacteria; phylum Spirochaetota; class Spirochaetia; order Treponematales; family Treponemataceae; genus Treponema_D. Next base: position 17,687 of record JAHAZJ010000054.1, read on the forward strand.
TAGTTAGAACCTGATTTTTTGTAAGTTTCGCCATATTTATCTCCCAAATAATATTTCTATAAATTAATAAGGAACGGTGTTTTTCTAAAACGGACAATAATCAATGAATTTTTCTAAAAAGGACATATTGAATTAGCCGATTAATTTATTTTCATAAGCGACTCTTCTTTCTTCTCTATATTGAAAAGGCGTTTCGCTTGTAAGATGCCAGCCGTTACAACGTTTACATTTATATGCCCGTAAGTAAACTTTATTACGATTACGAGTTCTACAATGCTTTAAGTTTCTAATAACCTGCTGAGATTGCGCATATGAATAAATGTTTTTAGTTGAAAAGCGGCAGATTTCATATTCATGCTTTTCTTCTACTTCAAAACCATATTCTCTTAATTTTCTTCCTGAACATTCCATTAAATTAATCATAATTTTTCCTCCTAAGTTTATTTGATGTTTTTTATATTAATCTTGGTTGTAAAATAAAAGGAGGGGAATTTTTCTGCAAAAAAAAGCACTCGCATTTTTTTACGAGTGCTTTAAGAAGATATTTTATAACGATAGCTTATTTCGAATCTTCTTCATCTGAAGATACTTCATTCTCTTCTATTTCTTCTGAAAGGGATTTTTCAAAACTTTCAACACCAGCAGCTGCAGCATTTAAGATTGCTCCTAAACCTCGGCCAAGCATTCCGCCTGTTTTTGTTGCTTCATCAACAATATTATCTTTTGTGGAATCAGATTCAGCTTCGTCATCTTTTTCTTCATCGTCGTCCTTTGAATCATCATCACCAGAAAGAACGGTCCAGGCATCTAACGGATTTGATAAAGATCCATCGCTAATAGCAGCAGCAATTCCAATACCAACAAGAGTTAAAACTGAACCTGTAATAAGGCCACCTACAAATTTTCCCATTTTTAAAACCTCTCATAGTAGAATTTGAAGGACTATTTCTTAATCCCTATATAATTAATATAAATCACCTGTAATGACACTTTATGTCAGTCAGATAAGTAATTTTTCAGATAACTCTATTGGAACAGATCTGTCTCCCAGAGGCCTTCTCCATGGGTTTTCACTTTCGTGATAAGCTCCATCAAGAAGATTTTCTGCAACGACATATTCAAAGGAATCATTAATTTCAAAATGGATCATTACCTCATAAGGTTCTTTATCCGGCAAATCCGGGAACTGAAGGGTAAAATTAAGAGCCACTCCATTCTTTTCACTGAATCCCAGATTCCCTGGTTCACTGGTACTGTCTGCAGCAGTATTACCCGGGAAGGTTAACACATTTTTTATAAAAACAGTTTTTGCATGTTCGTTCTTGAACTGATTTATTGCTGTAATATCATTAAAGGGAATTAATTCAAACTGATTTAGATTCATGGAGATTGATTGCAAATCGTTTGAAAAAGCAGAAAACTTCAGGCAGAATAACAGCCAGGAAAATCCTTCATGCATTACAAGAAGTAAAGGAAGAACTACTTCCTGCTTTAATTCTCTTGATTCCCAGTCTCTTCGAGATAGTTTTAAAATCTGCCCGTTCTTGACTTAATTATATAGAAGATTTTCAAAGTCGTTTTGTTTATAGCACAAATCGTAGCCCAAATTTGTGGTACCAAAAGCAAAGTGAATTCTTTCAGCTAAGGCTTTTCCTTCTTCATTATCATAAACTTCAGCTCTATTTTGTAATGATAAAAGACCTTTCTTTAAACGATTATAGATTTTAGAACCACCAAAAACTCTAGTTATAAATGAATGACAAACCTCTAAAGCAAAGGTTTCATCCTCATTCAGAGATATATCTGCAATTGAAAAGCCATCGAGTAAATAACAATACCCTTTCTTTTCTCTGTCATATTCTATCGGAGCATTATAATTCACCTTTATATCGTATCCGTCAATTCTAGCCTAAATTATTCTACCCATTCACCGCGCATTTTAAAAGGGGTAATCTCAATGTTCCAGGGAAGCAGTTTATTCCAGTCTTCGGCGGTTTGAGCGTAAGGAGCCTTTTC
>JAHAZJ010000141.1 GCA_018385315.1 Treponema sp.
GAATAAAATTAATTGATTCTGTAGAACATACCATAAAAACTTTATCTTCAAAACGACAAATATATATGCCCTTAATTTTATCTTTCTGATTAAATGAAAACAATTGAAAAAAAGGAACCATTTCAGAATTTGTAGTAAAAGAATACCATTTATTGGGATTATTTATAGTTCCATCCCAAAAATCATTAGTAGAAATGGAAGAAATAATTGAAATACCGTCAAATCCAACAGAATTAGTTATTAAATAATTGTTGTCAACTTTAGAAAACACAGCACACAAAGAAATATTAAATTTCTTTGTGAACTGAATAAATGAGATTGTTTTTTCTGATAACTTTTTTTCTTGAGAAAGACTTAATGTTCTAGATAGAAGTCCCATTAATTAAGTCCTAGTTCATTAAACAATTTTTTATATGTTATGAACTCTTCAGATTTTGCAAATTCAACAATCTTATCTTCTGGAAGGTTTTCAAGAAGCTGATCCATATAAAGAAGAACTGATTTTATATCTTTTTTCAATTCTGAATTTTCTTCTGCATCAGTCATTTCTGCAGGAAGTGTATCATCTGATGTAAGATAATTAATGTTGCTATCTGTTAAAACTGGTTTTACATTTCCAGAATCAAATAAGTTGTCATCTGATTCAGGTTCTTCTGGAAGAATATTTTCTTCAATTAATGGTTCTTCTTCCGAAACAACATTAGTTTCTTCTGGAACAATGAAATCACTTGTTGTAGCAAAATCATCTTCAACTGTTGCAAATGAATCTTCTTCAGCAACTAATGAATCATCTTCAGCAACAATTGAATCATCTTCAACTGTTGCAAATGAATTTTCTTCAGCAACAAATGAATCTTCTTCAACAGGAAGGAAGGTGTCTTCTACAGCTTCAAAAGTATCCTCTTGTGCTGGTTCTGATTCAAAAACATCTGTAAATGTTACTGATTCATTTGAAGGTTCTTCAGTGATTGTATCATCAGAAACTAAGGCTTCTTCAACCTGGGTAGAATCATCACCTGGAATTTCTTCAATTGAGTCTTGTACATCATTAATACTAGAAAAATCTTCTAAAGGATTTTCAGCAAAAGAATCTGCATAAGGTTCTGCAGTTTCAATTTCCTGAGAATTCAAAGTCTGGTCTGTTAATGTTGGTTCAGAAGAATCTGAAATAGAATCCATAAAATCAGATGATGAAGATTCTACCAGAATATCGTCTTTTTCAATTTCAATTTCTTGTGGTAAATCATCATTTTCTGAAATATCAATAGAGTCATTTTCTTCCATTGTTATATCAATGTTTGGTTCTTCAAGATGCTCTTCTGTAAAGTTTAATGATAATTCTTCATTAACAGGAGTTTCAAAATTAATTTCTTCATCAGAAACGGAAGTTTCTTCTATAAAATCAACAGGTGTTTCCTCAACAACTTCAACAGGAGTATCTTCAATAATATCAGCAGCTGTATCCTCAACAACTTCAACAGGAGTATCTTCAATAATATCAGCAGCTGTATCCTCAAGAATTGGAGTTTCTTCAACAATTGTTGAATCTTCAATAGCATCAACTACAGGTTCAGCTTCTACTTCAGTTGTTTCTATATCACTTGTAATAGAAATTGTTTCATCATCAGGTTCTTCTACAATATCAATTCCTAAATTTTCAGCTGTTTCAAATTTAGGTTCTGCTTGTTCTTCATCACTAAGAGATGCAGATGTCATAATATTTGAAAGTTCATCTGTTGAAAGTGCAATTGTATCATCTGTATCATCACTTCCAAAGAATCCACCTTCATCTTTGTTTTCAATAATACCTAAATCTTCTTCAGTTTCTTGTGATTTAGGCTCTTTATTTTTCATTTCATTAAGATTTGATTTAAGTGAGTTAATTTCATCTTTAAGATTTGAAAGATCTGCAACAATTTGCTGTAAAAGAGACATATCAACAGCAGCAGTACCAGGTGCAGGTGTTGTATTTTCCTGTTCAATACCTGTATTATCTGATACTTCTGAGTCTGTGTTTTTAATTTCGTTTACAAATGGAGCTGAAACAGTATTATCATTTTCTACTGTTAAATCATAGTCAATTTGCTGTTCTTTAATTTTTGAAGCTTCAATATCTTGTGTAACTGGTGTTTCTTCTGCATTAGCGTCAATTCCAAAATCTGAAAGATCAATTTCCTCAGCTTCGAAAGATTCAGATGAATTAAGGGAAACTGTACTGTCAACAGTATTGGCTTCTTCCATTTCTGACTCTTCAATATCAGCGTCTTCATCAAAATTGTCATTTTCAATAGAGAAATTAGTTTCTGTTTTTACAGTGTCTGCTGAAGAATCAAATGTTATATCCATTTCTAATGGTTTTTCATCAATAATTTCTTCTTCTTTTTCTTTGTCTACATCAAATCCACCATCAATAAAATCATCAAGGGAGATTTCTTCTGAATTTGATGTTGTAGGAATTGCTGATGGAGAATTTGGTGCTCCTGGTTCATATCCATTGTTACCAGCTGCTACAGATTCGTCGGAGAATCCGCCATCCATAAAATCATCTAGCGAGATTTCTTCATCTTCACTGCTAGTTTCTTCTGTAACAGGAGTGTCATCTAAAGAGAGAGAATCATCAGAAATAGTTGTATCATCCAAAGAAAGGGAATCATCCAAAGAGAGTGAATCATCCAAAGAGAGTGAATCATCCAAAGAGAGTGAATCATCAAAACTTAAAGAATCATCTAAAGAGAAAGAATCGTCAGAAATTGGTGTATCATCCAAAGAAAGGGAATCATCTGAAACTGGTGTTTCTTCTGAAGGAGGGGCATCGGTAACAGGTGTTTCATCCAATGATAGAGATTCATCAAAATTGAAAGAATCTTCTATATCTGTATTTGACAGTTCAGATTCTGTTTCAATTAAATCCGCACCGTTTGTAATATTCATAAGTTCATCAGAATTTAGTGTTGTATCATCGCTCTGAGATAATGATGAATCATCAGATAAAGAATCTGCATCATTAAAAATATCATCCAAATCAGAGGTTGAAAAATCAGTTTCTGTATCAAAATCAGGCAAATCTAAGGCATCAGAAAAATCCAATGAATCAGAAATGTCTGTATCGTTAATTTCAGTTTCAACTTCAGGTGTATCAGTTGTTTCAGAAGGATTGTTTTTAACCCAAACTCCGTAACTGTCTAATTCGTTTGTATTTTCTGTTGAATCGTTCATAGTTATCCCCTCTAATGGAAAATGAAAATATATATCTTTATTTAATATCGGAAGAAATTCTTGAAAACAACACAAATAAATTTATATTTTTTTTTTATTATATCATACTTTTTTATTTCAGAAAATATAAATAATTAGCCGATAAAAAATTAATCATGAAATTTGCTAAGTATTTATTTGTTTTATTAGTTGGAACTTTTGTTTATGTATCGCTGTCTCTCACAGTAGGGCAGAATAGTATTTCTTGTTTTAGAGCGATGGAAGAACAAAAAAGAATTGTAAGCAAACAGAAATCTGATTTGCAGAATATAAATAATGAATTAACGCTGGAATTAACTGCTCTTAAAAAAGATAAAGCAATAATTGCAGCCTATGCAAGAAAGTTAGATTATGTTACTGATGGTGAAAAATTAATTAAAATTACAGGATTAAAGCCAGTAACAAACACATTATATGAAACAGGTTCTGTGGTTAGACATGTTGAACCAGAATATGTTTCTGAAGGTTTGTGTAAAATTTCTGGTGTATGTGCAGGTTTGCTTCTATTAATTATTTTAATGTTTGCAGATGTTAAAGCTGGAAATTTTTCATCAACAAAAAATACAAAACAAACTGTTGTAAAAGGTATTCCAATTTACGATGTTCAACAAATCTAATTCTTTCTGTTCCAGGTAACATTTACGGAACCTGCTCGAACTGTGTCGCCATCTGCAATAAGTGTAGATTTTGTTCCAGATAAAGTGTTATTGTCGATTAATGTAAAATTCCATTTTATTGGTTCAGCATTTACAGCTTCTTTTAATGCCTGTTGTCTAGGAAGATCTGGATAGAAGGAAGCATTTGCTCTTGCATTTTGAACTATTTCAATCTGATCATTCTGATTTCCTGTAGAATTTACAAGAATATTCATAGATGCTCCATTCTTAAAAATTACAAAGCCTCTACCGCCACGCATTATAACAATTTTGTCTATAATATCTTCACCAACCCAGGTGCCACTTAAATTTTCCGTAATTGAGAATACTTCTTCTTTTGATGGTTCAGTAGTATTTTCAATGGAAGTTGAAGTATTTAATTCAGAACGGTTGGAGCTGATTAATGATTTAATGGAAGCTTGTAAAACCGATTTTGGTTCCATAAGAATTTTATAATATGAATCGTATTCTTTTGTCTGTGACTTTTTATCCCCATTGGATTTATTTATTACAGTTAATGTTGCGGCCCATTTTCCACTTGCATCTTTTTTTTCAATGACAGAATAAAAGCATAAAGAATCTGATGAAATTTCTGAAACAGATGGAGCTGCTTTTAATGGAGTGTCGGTTCTTTTGTCAACAACAGAAAAATTATTTATTTCACAAAGCTGAGTGTAATATAAGTCGCTTGTAAGCTTATACATGTTTTCATCAATTTCTGATGAAATAACACCAAAGTAATCAATCTTTAGAATACCTTGTGCAAATGTATTTGCTGGCAGCATTGCAATGAGAAGTATTAAAAATGTTTTTAATAACTTTCCTGATTTATTCAAATTACCCTCTAAGTTTGTTTGCAAATTCTCGCTGAACTTCACGATTAATATCACGGTCTTTAATGGCAGCACGTTTATCAAACTGTTTTTTACCTTTACAAACACCAAGACTGACTTTTATAAGTCCATCCTTTAAATAAAACCCCACAGGAATCAAAGTGTAACCTTTTTCTTCAACTTTTCTTGTAATTTTTTTAATTTCTTCTCTGTGAAGTAATAGTTTCTTTGGTCTGTCTGGATTATGGTTGAAAACAGAAGAAAATGAATATTCTGAGATATGGCAATTTTTAATCCAAATTTCATTATTTATAATTTCTGCAAAGCAATCTGGAAATGAAAGGTTTCCATTTTTGATTGATTTTACTTCAGAGCCTTCTAATTGGATTCCACATTCATAAGTATCTTCAATAAAATAATCGAATCTTGCTTTTCTATTTTCTGCTATTAATTTTCTACCTTCTGCCATAAATTATATTATAAGATATAGTTTCAATGGTTTCAAGTTTTCAATTTTTCATATTGTAAGGTGTTTTTTTTTATGATATTTTAAAAGTGGAGTTATTTTTATTTATGAATCGTAAATTATTTGAATATTCATATAAATTAAAAAAGGAAAAGCAAAGTCGTGATTTAAAAATTGCCCTTGCTGTTATTTTATCTATTTTAGTAATTTCTGTCGTATTAAATTTTTTAATTTTTCCTGTTCATCAGACTTCTGTTTCTATGACTCCTGATATTTCAAACAATTCTATTCTTTTTGTTACTCCATTGGATAAAACACCTGAGCGTGGGGATGTTGTATTGATTAATCCTGTATTTAAAGAAAAGCTTAATTGGTTTGAAAAAGTAAAAAATAGTTTTGTCGTGTTTTTTACAGGAAGACAAGTAAATCTTTATAAAAATTCAGAATTTCCTAATACAAAAGAAAAATTGCGAAGGATTGTTGCTGTTCCAGGTGACACAATTTATATGAAAGATTATAAATTGTATATTCGTCCTAAAAATGAAAAACACTTTTTAACAGAATTTGAACTTTCCTTAAAACCATATAATATTGATATAACAAAAGCTCCTGTAGATTGGGATGTTTCAATTGGTATTAGTGGACAATTTGATGAAATTACCCTTGGTCCTAATGAATATTTTGTTCTTTGTGATAACAGATATGCTACAGATGACTCCAGATTGTGGGGAAAAATAAATAGAACAGCTATTGGTGGTAAGGCTTTGTTTTGTGTTTTTCCATTCAATAAAATGAAGATTATGTTTTAAATGATTGAGTTTGCTGGTGATATAAAATCTATATATATTCACATTCCATTTTGTCTTTCAAAATGCAAATATTGTGATTTTTTTAGTATCTCTTGTGATAATAAAAAAAATCCTGTTCCAGATGATTATATTTCAGCCATACTTAATGAATTAGCTTTCTATATTAATCAATATGAGATTAAGAATATTCGTACAATTTATATTGGTGGTGGTACACCAAGTTTATTGAGTAAAAATCAATTAAATCAGATTTTTTCTTTCTTGCAAAATAATTTAAATTTTAATGATGAGTATGAATTTACAATTGAAATGAATCCTGATGATGTGACAGAAGATTTTATTCAATTTCTGCAAAATTCACCTGTGAATAGAATTTCTTGTGGTATTCAATCTATGAATCAGAAGGTCCTTAAAAATGTAAATAGAAGAGCTGGTGTAAAAGAAAATTTATATGCATTAAATATTTTTAAAAAATATTGGAAAAAAACTTTATCTCTAGATTTTATTTGTGGTCTTCCTCTTGAAAAAACAGATGAGTTTATTGAAGGTATAAAATCTATTTTAGATTATGAACCTCATCATATTTCTATGTATTCCCTAACAATAGAAGAAGAAACAGCTTTGGGACAGGATTTAGAAAATAATATTTTTGAATACGATTTTGATTATGCAGATGAGATGTGGTTAAAAACTAAGTCTATGCTGGAAGAAAAAGGGTATTTGCAGTATGAAATTTCTAACTTTTGTAAAAAAGGCTTTGAGTGCTTGCATAATCTGTCTTATTGGAATCATGAAAATTATTTAGGCATAGGTGCTGGTGCCGCTGGATCTTTATATTATAAAGATGGAAGTGGTGTTAGATTTTTTAATCAGAATAATATTAATGATTATATTGATTTCTGGCTTAATAAATGGAAAGAATCAGAAGCGTTTCAAAATAATTTAGCTACAATTTGCCAAAAAGAAATTGTTGATATTCAAACAAGCCAGTTTGAATTTTTTATGATGGGATTAAGAAAAGCAAAGGGGATTTCTGAAATTGAATATCAAAAATGTTTTAATAAAAATATTCCTGAAAAAGTTGTAAAACAGTTTGAAAAATGGGTAAAAAAAGGTCTAGCACATATTTCTAAATCAGAAAATGATGTAGTTTATTCATTAAATAGAGAAGGCCTTTTGTTTTTAAATCCTTTTCTGGAAGAACTTGAATTTTAATTTTTTAATGGAATTGTAATTATAAAGCAAGTTCCTTTATCTTTTTCAGATTTTACTTCGATATTCCAGTTGTGGGTTTCCATAATGTTTTTGACTACGGAAAGCCCAATTCCCATTCCTTCTTCCCGGCGAGAGTTTGTGCCTCGATAGAATAAATCGAAGATTTGATTCAAATCTTTTTCGTCAATTCCAATTCCTGTGTCGGCAATTGCAACTTTGATTTCTGAATCATTTATTTTGTATGCAGAAATTGTTATTGTATCATTTTCTTTTGTATATCTTAGTGCGTTGCTTAAAAGATTTTCAAAAGCTCTTGAAATTAAAGTTTTATTCATTGGAACAAGAATGTCTTCGGATAATTCATTATTGCAGCAAACTTTTCTATTGAAAACATTTCCTGAAACCTTTGCATCTTGGAAAAATTCATTTATCAATTTTGTAATGGATTCATTTGAAAGGGTTTCTCTGAAGTCCGCATAATTCATTTTCATAAAATTAATTAAGGAATTTATCATGTTGTCTAATTGAGCTGTCTTATTTCCAATTAAAGAATAAGTGTTTGAAATTTCTTCAGGTTCAGAAATAATTCCATCAGATAAAGCTTCTGTGTATCCTTTTATGATTGCAACAGGGGTTCTTAAATCGTGGCTGATACCCATAATAAATTTTGTTTGCTGGTTCTGTGCTTCAAGTAAAGACTGGCGCATTTTTTCAAGACTTAATGAAATAGAGGTTATTTCATTTGAATAAGATTCTTTGTAGTTGGTATTGATTTTTACTGAAAGATCTCCTGCCGCAATTTCCTGGGTTTCCTGTTCAAGTGTAGAAATGGATTTGTTAATATTTTTAAAGATTAATAGAAGAAAAATGAAACAAATTAAAACAATAATAAATAAAAAGAATAATAGTGAAGGGAAAATACCTATTTTATTTGTTTTTTCTTGTTTATTTTTAGAAACACGGGTAACAAGCAGCATTTTGCTTGTGGAAATATCTATAATTGAAAATTGATAATAATTTTTTTTATGAGGGATATTTTGAATTTGCCATAAAAAACCAAAGCTGATTTCAGTATCTACAGGAATTTCTGGAATTGTTGAAATAATAACAGTGCTATTTTCAGAAACAAGGGCAGCTTCAACATCAGGGGGAAGGTTATTTATAGATGAATAAATTGTTTTCCAATCCTCTTTATTATATAAAGAAGATTGATTCTTTTTTAATTCAGTATATTCTTTTATAAGAAGTCTATCCGATGATTTCAAATAGTTATATATGAAAATAAACGCAATACATAAAATTGGTATTGTAATAATTATTGATGCTAAAAGTGTAAATTGTTTTTTTAATGTCATGATTTTATTGTTTCTTTATTAAAAATATATCCTTTTCCAAATTCAGTACGAATGAATTCTGAATTTGCAGGATCTTTTTCCAGTTTTTTTCTTAATCTCTGAATATATACTGCAACAGCAGTAATGTCTCCAAATTGAACTTTCCAAACTTTTTCGTAAATGAATTCTGGTGAAAGAATTTCACCTGCATGTTTTAAAAGAAATTCTAATACTTCATATTCTTTTGTTGAAAGAGGTATTTTTATTCCGCCTTTTTTTAATACACAACTATTTAATAATAGAGTAAAATCACCAAAATTAATGGATTCTTCAGGTGTTGAAGAATAGGATAATCTGCGAAGATTTGCTTTTACACGAGCAACTAATACGCTTGGAGAAAATGGTTTAGTAACAAATTCATCAGCACCAAAACCCAGTCCTTGAATAATATCTTCGTCTGAATCTCTTGCTGAAACAATTAAAACTGGCACTGTATTGTTGTATAATTTACGCATTTCCTGAAGAAAATCAAAACCACTCATACCAGGGAGGTTTAAATCTAAAATGATTAAATCAGGTAAAGAATTTGAAGATAATGAATTTAATGCATCTTCTGCAGTTTCGAAGCTTTTAGTATTCATGTTTGATTTTTCAAGATACATACAAACAAGTTTTGAAATGGATTGTTCATCTTCTATTACGTAAATCAGCGGTTTTACTTCAGTCATTAGGTTTCCTTTGTTGTTTTTATACTTTAATTATAAACAATGACTCATAATTAGTGTAGATTATTTTATTTTAATAACGAAAATTTATAAAACTGCATAAAAGTGTTAATTTAAAAATAAAAAATACCGATTATAATAAAAATAGTTTAAAAAATAACTATAATGTGATAGAATTAAGCATAATTTTAAATTTATACTTATATTGTGCTTAATCATATTAGGGTGGAAAGATAATATGATTGATGTAATGCGGTTAGATGGGAAAATTTATTGGGTGAATCCGCACATGATTGAAAGTATGGAAACTACTCCTGACTTGACTTTGACTATGTTGTCTGGTCGAAAAATCATTGTCAAAAATTCCCCAAAAGAACTTATAGATAAAATTATTGAATATCGAAGAAATATCGGTATTGAGAGACAAGAGGTCTTGTAATGGATATAGCTACAATAGTTGGTATTATTGGTGGTGCTGCCATGATTGTTATGTCAGTATTAACATCTGGTGGTTCTATGAAGGGGATTTTGGACCCTGCATCTGCAGCCATGACAATTGGTGGTTCATATTTTGCCATGTTTATTGCCTGTCCTTTAAAAAAGGCATTGGGTATGTTTAAAATTATGGCAAGAGCTTTTAAAATTCCTGATTTTGGTGAAAAAAATATTGTAATCAATATGCAAGCTTTGTCTGAAAAAGCTCGTCGTGAAGGTATTCTTGCTTTGGAAGATGGACTTGATGATTTGGAAGATCCTTTTATGAAAATGGGACTTCGTCTTGTAGTAGATGGTACTGATGGAAACATTATTCGTGCAATTATGGAAAACGAAATGAACCAGACAGAAGCACGTCATATGGAATGGATTGGTATTATTAACGCCTGGTCTGGTTTTGCACCAGGTTTTGGTATGATGGGTACTGTAGTAGGTCTTATTGGTATGTTAAACAACCTGGAAGATAAGTCTTCTCTTGGTCCTAACATGGCCGTTGCCTTAATTACAACCTTGTATGGATCTATGCTTGCAAACTGGTTGATTGCTCCATTTGCTTCAAAACTCTTAGCACATAATGCACAGGAAATGCGATCAAAAGAAATGATTATTGAAGGTGTACTTGCTATTCAAGCTGGTGAAAACCCTCGTATTATGGCTCAAAAACTTCTTACTTATCTTGATCCAGTAACAAGAAAAGCAATTGAAGCTGATGTTCTTAAAGACTAAATAATTTAGGGAAATATAAAACGCTATGGGAAAAAAAGCTAAAGAGCCTGAGAAACCATCCAACGCCTGGCTAGGTACTTATGGTGACATGATTACACTTATGTTGTGCTTCTTCGTAATGTTATACAATCCTTCGGAAGTTGATGTTACACAGTTGGCAACAATTACTCAGAGTTTACAGATGCAGGAAACAGATTCAACATCTGGTGGTTTGTCATTGTCTGCAGGTATGCTTTCTGACCTTGGTAATAACATAAACTCTTTACCATCTACAGAAAAGGGAAGGTCTTTAGGTACTGCAAAGAAAAAAGCAGTTAGTCTTTTTGCTCCTGATAATAAATCAAACAGAATTACAGTAACAAGTGATGAAAGAGGTCTTGTCATTACATTGCTTTCTGATAATTTCTTTGAACCGGGAAGTGCGGAATTAAATATTTCCGAAACAAGAGAAACTTTACTTCGTCTTACAGAATTTTTTAATTCTCCAGAGGTGGCTGACAGAAGATACAGAATAGAAGGTCATACAGATGATACTCCAGTTCCTTCAGATTCAAAATTTCCTAGTAACTGGGAACTTTCTGCTGCACGTGCCGCTAATGTTTTACATTATCTTGCCGATTATGGAGTAAAGGAAAATAATTTTGCCATTGCTGGCTATGCTGATACACGACCGAAGTTTACAAATGATACTCCGGAAGGTCAGGCATATAACAGACGTGTTGATATTATTATTCTAGACGAAGGACATTTTTAATGTTATCATATATTGTATTATTTGCTGGAGGGGAAAATGGCAGATGATGAAGAATTAGGCCTTGATGATGGTGGTTCAGCTGGAGCTGCACCTGCAAAAAAAAGTGGATTATCAGGTCTTTTACCAAATTTATTAAAATGGATTATTATTGGTGTTGCAGCTATTATTGTTATTGTTGTAGTTTCTGTTATTACAGTTAAAATCGTAACGAAAAATAGCACAAAGGATTCTTTTAATCCTGCAAGCATCACTGAAGAAGAATCTGGTCCACGGGAATCATACGATTGGTATAAATCAATTGGTACAATCCAGACATTTACAAGTGACAATCCTCCTGCAACAGTTAGAGTAAATGTGTTGTTGGGCTATAAAAAAGAAGATAAAGCCTGTGCAACAGAAATTACTAGTTTTAGTGTTGAAATCAAAGAATTTTTAAGAAAATATTTTAGATCTAAATCAGCAAGTGAATTAAAGGTTGCTGAAAATGAGGCTAAATTTAAGATTGAAATTAAAAACGGTATTAATGATACTGTTTTAAGTAGTTCAAAAATTCGTTCAATAAGTTTTGATCAGCTTGATGTAGTTGAACAGAACTAAAAAAGGTGGAAGTGCATGAATGAGGTTTTATCTCAGGATGAAATTGACCAGCTTTTAAGTGCCATCAGTTCCGGTGATAACGAAACTGATGACTTTAAACCGGTTAATAATGCCCGTAAAATTAAAATATATGACTTCAAACGTCCTGACAAATTCTCTAAGGAACAGCTTCGTACAGTCTCAAATATGCATGAGACTTTTGCACGTTTAACTACAACCTCCTTATCTGCACAGTTGCGTTCTTTGGTTCATGTTCATGTTGCTTCTGTAGACCAGCTTACTTATGAAGAATTTCTCCGTTCTATTCCAACACCTACAACATTGGCTGTTATTAATATGGATCCGTTGAACGGAAGTGCAGTATTGGAAATTGATCCTGCCATTACATTTTGTATGATTGACCGATTGTTTGGTGGTAGAGGTGCTACTTCTGGAAATAAAAATCGGGATTTGACAGATATTGAACAGGAAGTAATGGAAGGTGTTATTGTTCGTATTTTGGCAAATATGCGAGAAGCTTGGACCCAGGTTATTGATTTACGTCCTCGTTTTGCTCAAATTGAAACAAATCCACAGTTTGCACAGATTGTTCCTCCAACAGAAATGGTTGTTTTAGTAACATTGGATACAAAAGTAGGTGATGAGGAAGGTATGATGAACTTCTGTATTCCATACCTTACTATTGAACCTATTATTTCAAAATTATCTACTCAGTTCTGGTTCTCATCAGTTCGTAGAAGTTCAACAACACAGTACCTTGGTACTATTAAAAATCAACTTTCTGCTGTTGATATGGATGTTGTTGCAGAAATTGGTACAATCAATCTTCCAATTAGGGATGTTTTATCTCTTCGTTGTGGAGATGTTGTGCGTTTATCAAGTATAAAAGTTGGGGATCCATTAACCCTCAGCGTTGGAAATAAAAAGAAATTTTACTGTCAGCCAGGTGTAGTTGGTAAAAAAATGGCAGTACAGCTTACAGGAAAAATGGAAGATCAGGATTCAGAAGAATTTGAAGAGCTTTCTGTAGAAGGAGACGATACATATGAGTGATGGTGCTATCTCACAAGACGAAATTGATGCTTTACTTTCTGGAGTTTCAATGGATGGTCTTAATTCAACTGGTCATGTTGGCAACGGTCCAAGTTACAGCATCGATGTACCAACAATGCAGAAACTGGCTGAAGATTTAAGAGAAAAACTTGAAGGAAATATTAATCAATATACTGGAGCCTCATTTAAAGTAGAAAAACCTGTTGTTGAATTGTCAGATCGTGATAGAGTTTTATCTAAACTGCCAGAAGTTGTTATTTCTGTTTCTATTGATTATACAGAAGGTGCAAAAGGAAGTCATATGTATCTTATGTCTTCTGATTTTGCTCTTAAAGTTTTTTCTTTAGTAAATAAAGAAGATACTACAGATGTTGACGATATGGTTCTTTCTGTTGTATCTGAGTTAGTTGCAACTCATGTTAGTGCCCAGATAAATGTTCTTGATTCAACAGGGAAATTACCAGGTTTAGCAAATGGTTCGGCACAATGTTCAAATGAGTCTAAAGCAATGATTATGTTCCCTCAGGGGGATTTTATACTTACAGGATATCCAATTACTTTGGATGGAAGTGCTTTTACTTTATGGGAAATTCTTGGTGGCGATGTTTCTGAAAAAATGTCTAATGCATTAGGTGGAAATAAAGCAGATGATATTCCAATGATGGAAGCAGCTCCTATGATGCCAAATAACCAGATGAATATGGGAAATCAGATGGGAATGGGTGGCATGCAAATGGGTGGCCAAATGAACATGGGTGGAATGCCAATGGGAAATCCTATGGGAAATCCTATGGGAAATCCTATGGGAATGAATAATCAAATGGCTATGGGTGGAATGCAGCAGATGCCAAATATGGGAATGGGTATGGGAATGCCTGCTAATATGGGTATGAACATGGGAATGAATGTACCAAATGTTCAGTCTCTTTCTTATCCAAGTCTTACTAATTCTATGAGTTCTTCTGAGCAGGGAAACATCGGTTTAATTATGGATGTTTTCATGGAAATGACTGTAGAATTAGGTCGTACAAAAAAATCTATTAAGGATATCTTAGGTATGGGTGAAGGTACAATTATTGAATTGGACAAGCTTGCCGGTGAACCAGTTGATATTCTTGTAAATCATAAACCTATTGCAAAGGGTGAAGTTGTAGTCATTGATGAAAACTTTGGTGTTCGTGTAACAGAAATCCTTTCTCCAATGGAACGTGTTAATGATTTAAACTAAAACCAATTTAAGGGTGGGAAAATTGGCTACATTAAAAAAATCTCTTCTTATTTTTGTAATTCTATTTGGACTTACAAATGTGTTGTTTTCACAGAATAATAACGATTCATTAAATGTTGAAAATTCAGTTTCTGTTTCAGAGGATTCAACATTACTTCAAGATGATTATTTCTCGTCTAATAATGAAACCAGCAATTTAAATTTGAAACAGCCTTCTACAGCATGGACTTTCATAAAAATGATTTTGTTTTTATGTCTTGTGGTTGCTGCTATTTACGCTGTAATGTGGTTTTTTAAGAAAAAGGTTAATAATACAAAAAGTGATGATAATTTTTTGCGCAGAGTATCATCATTAAATATTGGTCCTGGAAAATCTGTTGAAATTGTTACATTGCTTGATAATGCATATATATTAGGTGTTACTGATTCAAATATAAATGTAATTGATCAGATTGAAGATAAAGAATTGATTGAAGCACTAAATCTTAATTTTGATAAAAATCAAAATGTTAAAAAACCAATGAATTTTGCAGATGTTCTTGATATTTTTATGCCTAATGGACCTAGAAATAAAAATATTTATGAAGATGAAGAAAGAAAAGTAAATAATCTTTCACGAAAAAATAAAGAATAGGATTAGGTATGAAAAAAAATCGTTTTAGTTTTATTCTTATAATTTTAATCAGCATTTTTATCACCTCTCCTGTTGTTGCTCAGTCAAATTTTCCTAATGGGTCTGCACAGGGTACAACAGAAATGAATCCTAATGTTAGACCTATTCAGGTTCCAAATGTTGCAGTTCAGATTACCCAGCCAGAAAGTGGAAATGAGGTTGCTTTTTCTGTCCGATTGCTTCTGCTATTAACAGTATTAACTTTAGCTCCAAGTATTCTTATTCTTGTTACTTGTTTTTTAAGATTTTCAATTGTTCTGGACTTTATAAAAAGAGCTTTGTCTTTACAACAGGTTCCTCCTACTGCCGTTCTTAATGGAATTGCTTTTTTTATGACTATATTTGTTATGTGGCCTACCTTTACAAATATCTATGAAAAATCTTTAAAACCTCTTTCTAATAATGAAATTAATATTCAGCAAGCTTATTCTGCTGCGGAAGAACCAATTCGTGAATTTATGTTTATTCAAATGTCTGATGATACATCATATATTTCAAATTTCATGGGAATGGCAAAATTACCAAAGCCTCAGACTAGAAAAGATGTTCCAACTTATATTTTAATCCCAGCATATATTGTTCACGAATTAACGGTTGCATTTAAGATTGGTATTTTTCTGTATATCCCGTTTATTATTATTGATTTGGTTGTTGCCAGTATCCTTATGTCATTGGGTATGATGATGCTTCCGCCTGTTCAAATTTCTATGCCTTATAAATTGATTTTGTTTGTTTTAATTGATGGATGGGGATTACTTACTCAGCAATTATTTGCATCAGTAATCAGATAGGAGAAGAAATATGTCTATTGGTGAAATTGTTACATTAATGAGAGGTGCAGTAACACAAACTATTTCTTTAATTGCACCAGTTCTTATAGTAGCTCTTATAGTTGGTCTTATTATTGCAATTTTACAAGCTGTAACTTCTATTCAGGAACAAACATTAACTTTTTTACCAAAGCTACTTGCAATTCTTTTTATGATTGCTTTGTTAGGTGGAACAATGATGGCATCTTTAAGTGAATATACAATTAGATTATTTAATCAGATTCCAAATTTGGCACGGTAAAAACTGGAATAATAGATGTTTGACGCAGTATTACAAAGAGCTCCATTATTTCTCTTAATTGCAATTAGAGTTTTTGCTTTTCTAATGACAGTTCCTATGTTTTCTATGCGAACTGTTCCAAGAACTGCAAAAATTGCCTTAGCAGGATATATGGCTTTTTTTGTAATGGGAACGGTAGAATTTCCATCTTATGTTCCTTATATTTCTGGGGATGGTGCTTTTTCTATATATTTTATTTTACTTGCCTTAGGCGAAGGTTTAATAGGTATTATTCTTGGTTTTTATGTAACAATAATTTTTTCTGCTTTTAGTACAGCTGGTCAATTTACTGCTTTTCAAATGGGATTTAGTGCTGCAAGTACCTATGATGCATTAGCTCAGGTTGAAAATCCCTTAATGGGACAATTTTTTAATTTTGTTGCTACATTGATTTTTTTACAAAGTAAATGGTTTCAGAAGTTGTTTTTGCAGGGACTTGTAACTAGTTTTCAGACTATTAATGCAATAAATATTGTGCAGAATACAGATGGATTTATAAAGTTCATGCTTTCAGGTCTTACAAAATTATTTGCTGACGCTCTTGTAATTAGTTTGCCCTTAATGGGTACATTGCTTTTAATTTCTGTCTGCACTGGTTTATTATCTAAAGCTGCTCCTCAAATAAATCTTCTTTCAGAAGGGTTCCCAATTATGATTTTGGTATCCTTTTTTCTGATTGCAACAATATTACCATATATGTGTGATTTCTTTATTGGTTCTTTTGCGAAAGGTTTTGATATTCTGCAACAGTTATTTATTAATACAGGAGGAAGTATAAAATAATGGCTGCTGAAGATGAAGGAAGAACGGAGGAACCTTCCGAGTATAAACTTGAAAAGGCCCGTAAAGAAGGCCGTGTCCCAAAAAGCCCTGAAGTAAGTGCTGCTTTAGTTCTTATACTTTCAGTTGTTACATTGATTTTTCTTGGAAAGTGGATTTTTTACCAGTGTTTATCCTTATATCAATTCTATTTTGAACGATGTGGACAATATGATTTACAGGAACCGGCATTAATTACATTTTTTCTTTCTACATTTTTAAAAATTGTTATTCCAATTGCTATAATTGCTGCAGCAGGCGGATTTTTTGGTAATATTGTTCAAACAAGAGGCATTGTATTTAGTTTAAAACCTATTTCTCCAAAATTTTCAAATATAGTTCCTAAATTTGGAGAATTTTTTAAAAAAACAATTTTTTCTGCAAAGGGGTTATTTAATATTGCAAAATCTTTGGGAAAAGTTGCTGTTATTGTAATTATTGCTTTCATTTTTATTAAAGGTGATCTTTTTGAGTTATTGGAAATTATAAAAAATGGGCAGATTGTTGTTGCAATTGGTAGAATAGCAACAATGGCAGCTCAGATTCTTTTGTTAGTTGCCTTCATTTTTCTTGTAATAAGTATTCCTGATTTTTTTATTCAGCGTCATGAATTTAGAGAATCAATGAAAATGACAAAACAGGAAGTAAAGGAAGAATATAAAGAAATGGAAGGAGACCCTGAAGTTAAAGGTCGACTTAAGCAAATGCAACAACAATTATTATCACAAAATATTCCAAAAGCTGTATCTGAATCAGATGTTGTTATTACCAACCCTACACATTTTGCGGTTGCATTAAAATATGATCGATTTGAATCAGATGCCCCAAAAGTTACTGCAAAAGGTGAGGATGAATTAGCTTTTACAATTAGACGAATTGCAAATGAAAATAATATTCCTATTGTGGAAGATAAACCAGTTGCACGTGGACTATATACAGAAACGGAAGTTGGTGATATAATACCAGAAACGTATTATAGAACTATTTCTATTATTTATTCACATTTGAAAAATTATTCTAAATAAACTTTGTAGATTGCTGGGTGGGGACTAATGGCAAACGAAAGTCGAGGGAAATTTCTAGATTTTATTTTAAATAACTATGTAGCAGTTACTCTAATTATTGTTATTGCTTTTATAGTTATCCCAATCCCTAAATTACTTATTGATTTACTCATGATTTTAAATCTTGCATTTGCTTTTGTTGTTTTGCTTGCTGTTATTTATACTCCAAGAGCATCTGATTTTCAAACTTTCCCAAGAATTATTCTTTTTCAGACCATTTTAGGAATGGGAATTAATATTGCATCTACAAGACTTATTCTTTTCAATAGTGGTGCTGATGCAAATGCTCAGAGTGATATGGTTCAAGCTTTTGCTAATATTGTTGCAAAAAATAACCTGGTTGTTGGTTTTGTAATCTTTATTATTATTATGGTTTTCCAGGTTGCAGTTGTAACAAAAGGTGCTGGCCGTATTTCAGAAGTTGCTGCTCGTTTTAGTTTGGATTCTATGACTCAAAAATATTTTGATGTGGATAACCGATTGAATTCTGGAATTATTACAGATGAAGAAGCAAGAGATTTGAAAGATGCAATTCGTAGAGAAGTTGATTTCTATTCAAATATGGATGGTGCGTCTAAATTCGTTTCTGGAAATGTTAAAGCAGGTATTTTTGTTACTGTTGTAAACCTGCTTGGTGGAGTTATTTCGGGATCTGTTTATTTTGACCTTGATATAGGACAAGCTTTTAGCAGTTATGCCTCTCTTACAATTGGTGATGGTTTACTTTCACAAATGCCAGCATTAGTTATTTCAGTTGCTACAGGTTTACTTGTAACTGGTAATAAATCTGATGAAAGTTTACCAGAACAATTGGCAAAGGATTTTACTCGTTCAGGCTATATTTACGAAATTGTTGGAGCTGTTCTTGTATTAATTGGAATTGCACTTAAAGTCTGGCTTGTAATTCCAGTTGGTGCATTATTCATTTTTATTGGATTCAGAATGACTGGCTCTCAAGAAAAACAGGCTGTTGCTCAACAGGAAGAAGAAAAATCAAAAGAACAGCAACAGAATTCTCTTGCAAATCAGGATTCAGAAAAAATTGCTTTATTAGATTCTCTTTCTTTGGAATTGGGATTTGGCTTGATTCCTCTTGTTAGAAAAGAAAAGGGGGCAGAATTGCTTGAACGTATTACCCGAATCAGAAATGAAGCAAAACTTGATATGGGATTTGTTATCCCAAAAATTCGAATTCAGGATAATATGACTCTGGATCCAAATGATTATAGTTTTAAAATTAAAGGAATTGAAGCTGGTCGTGCAAATATAAGACTTGGTTATTATATGTGTATGGATACTGGTTCAGTTATAAATCCATTGAAAGGTGAAAAAACAAAGGATCCTGCTTTTGGTATGGATGCAATTTGGATTCCTGAAGATCAAAGAGCAGAAGCTGAAGAAGCGGGTTACGTAGTTGTAGACCCACCAACAATTATTGCAACCCATATTACAGAAATTATTCGTTCTCATGCTGCAGAAATGCTTGGTCGTGAAGAAGTTGCATCTATCATCAATACTGTAAAAGAGAAAAATCCTGTTCTTGTTGATGAAGTTTTGAATACTGCTAAGTTAACTTATGGACAAATTGAAAAAGTTTTGCAAAATCTTTTGGAAGAAAATGTTTCTATCAGAAATATTATTACAATTTTGGAAACTCTTGCAAATTATGCCAATGTTTCAAAGAATCCTTGGGATTTAACAGAAAAAGTTCGTGAGGCATTAGGATTACAGATTTGTATGCAATATGCAGATCCTGATGATAAAAAACTTCGGGTTATTCCTGTTTCTCAGGATTATTCAGAAATGATTCAAAATCATGCTTATTATCCACAGGATGGTTCAAGACCACAAACTTTGCTGGATCCTGTAGACAGACGAAATTGGCTTAATAGTGTAAGTGGTGCAATTGCCCGGGTAAAAGATAAGAATTTACAGCCAATTTTAATATGTCCTGCCCAAATTCGACCATTGGTAAAAGTTTCAATAGATC
Organism: Treponema sp.; assembly: GCA_018385315.1. Lineage (GTDB taxonomy): Bacteria > Spirochaetota > Spirochaetia > Treponematales > Treponemataceae > Treponema_D. The sequence continues at coordinate 19,803 of JAHAZJ010000141.1, forward strand.
GAGATATGCCTGGAATTATAGTTCTTTCTGATGCAGAAGTTAATGCGGCAGGAAGAAATGTTACTGTAGAGTTTATTGATCAGGTTTCTGAAAATGAGGGAGCGTAGAAAATGCCAATTGAAAATGCAATAAGAAAAAAGATTGAAGGCGCTACATTAAACGAGTGTAAAGAAAAATTATTTAAATTATATGGTACTGGTTATACAATTGTAGAAAAATTTGTTGATTTTCGTCCTTCAGGATTTTTGGGATTAAAACAGAAACCCGTTACTGTTGTTACCTATGTTTTAAATAATGATACTACAGTCGAAACAGTATTCAAGAAAACACAAACTGAAAGTGAAAAGCTTGAAGAAAACAGAAAGGCAATTATAGAAAAGCAGAAAGATATTTTATTGAATGCCCAAATGAATAAAATGGCTTCTATGATGGAGCAATTAAATGAAAAAATAGATAATTTTTCCACACAACCTGCAGTTTCTTCAGATACTCATGAAACTATTTCAAGAATAGAAGAATTGCTTTCCGAAAATGAATTTTCTTTTTCATATATAAAAATGATTACGGATAAGATTCGTTCTCAGTTTTCTCTTGAACAATTAGATGATTTTAGACTAGTTGAACGTTATGTTGTTGATTGGATTGGTGAATCAATCGAAATCAAAAAAGATAAACATGTTCGTCCTCCTAAAGTTATTATTATTGTTGGACCAACGGGGGTTGGAAAAACAACTACAATTGCAAAGCTTGCTGCAACTTCAATTCTTGATGCAAAGAATAATGGTATGAAGAAACCTGAGCTTTGTATTGTTACAATTGATACTATGCGTGTCGGTGCATTGGAGCAGCTTGCCAAATTTGGTGAAATTTTAGGCAAAAATGTTTTAAAAGCTGAAACTGCTGAGGATGTGGCAGAGATTTATTCTGATTATAAAGAACATGTGGATTACATCTATATTGATACAAGTGGTTATAGTCCTAATGATTCAAATCATATTGGTGAAATGAAAAATATTCTTGATGTAAAAATGAATCCTGAAATTTTTCTTGCTGTAACTGCAAGTACAAAAGCTAGTGATTTACAGAATATATTCAGAAATTTTGAGCCATTTGCCTATGAGTCTGTAATTATTACTAAGTTTGATGAATCTCAATGCTACGGAAATATAATTAGTGTACTTTGGGATAGACATAAGAGTATTTCTTACATCACTGATGGACAGGGTGTACCAAGAAATCTTAAAAAAGCAAATATTGTAGATATTTTAATAAATTTAAAAGGATTTGATATTGATAGAGTTCATATCGAAGACAAATTTGGAGAACAATAATGGAAGAACAGGCAGAAGAATTGCGTAAGTTGATGAATGGAGATGAAGATAACTCTAAATCAACAAAAAAACATAATACAAGAATTATTGCTATTACCAGTGGTAAAGGTGGTGTTGGAAAAACAAACTTTGCTGTAAATATGGCTATTGCTTATGCTCAGCTTGGTAAAAAAGTTATTCTCATTGATGGTGACTTGGGAATGGCTAATGTAAATGTTCTTTTAAACATTGTTCCTACATATAACTTAATGCATGTTATTAATCAGAAAAAAACAATGAAAGAAATCATCATTGATACAGAATTTGGTATTAAGTTTATTGCAGGTGCAAATGGTTTTTCAAAAATTGCCAATCTTACTGTAGATGAACTTGATGAATTCGGAAAGCAATTTGCTTCATTAGGAAATGCAGATATCATTATTATTGATACTGGTGCTGGTATTGCAAATAACGTATTACAATTTGTTGCAGCTGCAGACGAAGTTTTTGTTGTTACAACACCTGAACCAACAGCTATTACAGATGCCTATGGTATTATTAAGATTATTACAACTGAAATTGTTGGTCGGCAGGTTGATATAAAATTAATTGTAAACCGTGTTCACTCTGCGGATGAAGGAAAACGTATTTCTGAACGTATTATTAATATTGTTGGACAGTTCTTAAACTATAAAGTTGAATATCTTGGTTTTGTATATGAAGATCCTGTTGTTCAGGCTTCTGTTATTCGCCAAAAACCTTTTATGATTGTAAATCCAACTTCTAAGCCTTCTGTATGTCTTAAACATATTGTTGGTAAAATTGAAAAAACTGAACCTGAATATAATGATGGAGTTTCAAATTTCTTGAAAAAATTTCTTAGTAAAAAATCAAAATAAAGCATAAAAAAAAGTGCTATGATTTTTTAAGTTTATAAGTTATAATAAACTATTATAGTGGGAGGTATAATGAAGAACATAAAATTTGTTTCTTTTTCTGCTGGTGCAGGATTCATATTATCTCTTACTTTCGGTATTTTTTCAAAATCAGGTATATTAAAAGTTTTTCTTACTGCCTTGGTTTTTGCATTAATTTTTGCTGTTCTTGGTTTTGGATTAACATTTGTTTATGAAAAATTTCTTTCATTAGATTCAAGTGAAATTGATTCAACTAAAAGTACAGAATCAAAAACAGTTTCATCTAGTGTAGGAAATAATGTTGATATTGTAATTGAGGATCAGGAATTAGAAAGGAGTGGCAGCAATAATAGATTTAATGTTGGTGAAAACAGGTCAATGTTAAATACAAGCGATGTTGTTACTTCTAATAATTCTTCATCTGTTAATAGTAGTATTGCTGAGGACTCAAAATCAAACTTTGTTCCTGTCCGTAATCTTGAAACATTAACAAATATTTCTGGAACAGAAGCTGTTAAGCCATCAGCTGTAGCGAATAAGTCAGCAGAAATATCTGAATCTTCCTCTTCAAAAAATGATGATTTAGATGTATTGCCGGATTTTGGAAATTTGGGGATGCCTGCAACTCCAATGTCGAGTTTCAGTTCTTCTGCAAATGATTCAATTGATGAATTCTCTGATACTGAAAGCTCATCTGTATATACAAGCAAAAGAAATGATGTAGATACAGATAAGTTTCAGAATACTGAGTTAATTGCAAAAGCAATAAGTACAGTTTTATCGGATGAAAGTTAATAAAAAAGGGTGATTGTTATGCCGATTAATGATTTACAAGAAGAAGACGACCTTTGGGAAGAATTCAAGAAAACAAAATCTCCTTCAATAAGAGAAAAATTTATCAGACAATACATGCCTTTGGTTAAATATGTAGCTGGAAAAGTTGCAGTAGGGATGCCAAGTAATGTTGAATTTGATGACCTTGTAGGTTACGGTCAATTTGGATTATTAGACGCAATTAATAAATATGATACTTCAAAGAACGTTAAGTTTAAAACTTACGCTGTAACAAGAATTCGTGGTGCTATTTTTGATGAACTTCGTCAAATAGACTGGGTTCCTCGTTCTGTAAGACAAAAATCCCGGGAAATTGAAGATGCAATTGCTTCTCTTGAATCAAGATTGGGAAGAACTGCTTCAAATGCAGAAATTGCCGAATCCTTAAATATGACAGAAGAAGATTACAATAGAACTGTAATGAAGGTTTCTGGCACATCTATTTTATCACTTAACGATGTTTGGTACGCTGGTGATGATAACGATAATATGTCTATTGGCAATAATATCGAAGCTCCATCAAGTTTAAATCCGGATATTATGGCAGAAAGAGAAGCTGTCAAAAAAGTAATTGCTGAAGCTATTAATGAATTACCAGAAAAAGAAAAAATGGTAATTGTTCTTTATTATCATGAAGATTTAACTTTTAAAGAAATTGGTGAAGTTCTTGAAGTAAGTGAATCTCGTATTTCTCAGTTACATACAAAAGCAAATTTAAGACTACGGGCTAAGCTCACAAATTTAAGAAAGGGTATCTTATAGAAAAATATGGTAACACTAGACACTATTCGTGTTGAAATGAAAAAACGTCTCCAAATGGATAGTTTGCTTCATTGTGTTGAAGTACATGCAGATACTATTGATGAAGCTTTGGCAGATGCGGCGGTTCAGTTAGAAACTGTTGTAAATAATCTTCAATATGAAATTGTAGAAAAGGGTAGTGATGGTTTTCTTGGAATGGGAAAAAAGCCTTGGAAACTTAAAATATATCAGGATCCTGCTACAATTAAAAAAGATATCAAACTTGCATCAGAAGGTCTTATTTTTGATGATGAAGCTGAAGAGCAGAGTGTTGCAAAAAATCAAGATGGATTATTTTATGTACGTCATTTTGGTGGAGATATTGTTCTTAAAATTGTACTCCCAATTGGCAATGGATCACCTATAGATTTAAAAGATGTTATTGCAGAAATAAAAAGACCTGATACTTTGGAATTTGATGAAGGACTTGTAAAAAAATATCTTAAATCTGGAACTAATGGCGAATACAATATTGTTGGAAAGTATAAACATGTTCAGGCAGGGGATGTTTTAGTTTCTGTTGATACTACTAAAGATGAGATGAAAGCTTCTATCATTGTTTCTCCTCCATCAATGAGTGGTGCCGAAGCTAGTAAAGAATTGATTGTCAGAGCATTAACTCAGCAAGGTGTTATTGAACAGTGTATTGATCATTATAAAATTGAAGAATTTGTTGATAATCCTGTTTATAATATTCCTTTTGAAGTTGCAACTGCCATTAAACCAGTTGATGGAAAAGACGCATATCTTTCTTATAATTTTGAAACTGATCCTAAAAAACTTAAGGCAAAAGTTTCAGATACAGGACAGATTAACTATAAGGAACTTAATCAGATTCAGAATGTTATTGCAGGTCAGCCTTTAGCCCAGAAAATTAATGCTGAAAGAGGTAAGGGTGGAAAGACTATTTTTGGCCGCTATCTGGAAGCAAAAAATGGAAAAGATGTCCAAATTCAGTTAGGACCAAATGTGCGTTTTGATAGAGATGGTGTCACAGTTATTGCCGAAATTGATGGTGAAGTAATGCTTGTTAATGGACGAATTACTGTAGAACCAGTTAAATATCTTGATGCTGTTAATGTTAAAACTGGTGATATTAAGTTTGTTGGTACAGTTATTATTAAAGGTTCTGTTGAAGAAGGCTACAAGGTTGAAGCAACAAATATTGAAGTTAATGGAATTGTTGATAAATCTCGTCTCGAAGCAACTGGAAATATTATTGTACGCCAGGGTGTTTTTGGTAAGGGCGAAGGTTACATCAAAGCAGGTAAATCACTGTGGGCCAAATTTATTAATGATACAACAGTAGAAGTAGAAGAAAATGTAATTGTAAATGACAGTATCGTAAACTCTAACGTTACTGCAATGAAAAATATTGTTCTAAAAGGCAAAAAAGCACAGATTATTGGTGGCCATTTGCTTGCAACTGAAGAAATTTGTGCAAGAAAAGTTGGTTCCCCAGGTGGTGGTACAGAAACAATTCTTGAAGTTGGCATTGATCCACGTGCTAAAAAACGCCTTGAAGTTTTACAGAAAAATCAGGCTGATTGTTCTAGAGATTATGAAAATATTGAACTTGATATTCAGACTTTGGAACAGCAGAAAAAATTAAGAAAGAAATTACCTCCAGATAAAGAAGAAAAACTTGCTACTCTTAAGGAGAAAATTAAGAGTCTTGCAGATGACTTAGTTCAGATTAATGAAGAAATTGAAAAAATTCAGGAACATTTACGTGAACTAAAAGCTGTAGGAAAAGTTAAAGTTGAAGATGTTGTTTATTCTGGTGTAAAAATTTATGTTCGTGATGTTCTTGATGAAATCAAAATGGATTGTAAGGCTACTACATTCTATTACGATCGTAGTTTCTGTAAACGCGGACCTTACGAACCTCCTGCATTAGAAATGGAGGAACCAGATGGCTATACAGCCGATTGACCTGCAAAATATGTATTCCCAAATTCAGAATGTTGCTAGAAATGAAGCTGGAAATCAATTATCACAAGTTGCGTCCAGTATTCAACAGGTGACAAAAGCTGAAAAGAATTTGGAAAATTCTACAAAAGTTCAAAACACAAGTAATGATAACTCAAAGGCTGATATGATTAATTCAAATGGCAGGGGAAACAGTTCATCTGGTGGTTATAAACAAGGTAATTCTAAACATCATAATAATGATGATGAAAATGATTTACCTCCTCCAAAAGCTGCTCCTGCACCTTATATTGGTTCTATCATTGATATTACGAGGTAAAAATGACATATCTAATAGTATTTCTTACCTTTTTTAATATTATTTGTTGGATAATCTTTTTTATTCGATTTAAAAAAATTTTCTCAACAGACAAAATAGTTGAAAAAACAAAGAATCAAATGAATAAAATGATTCAAGATATAGATCAGGTTACTGATCGAGATATGTATCTTGTAAGAGAAGCATCCAGAAATATTAAAAAATTAATGGAAGATGCAGATAAAAAAATGGAAGAATTTAGTGTGGCTGGAGACAGGTTACGCACTATGATTGCCGAGACGGATAAAATTAATAAATCTAATTCTGGTATTCATAATAGTGATCTTTTTAAGGAGCCAGCCCCTACTCCTATAAAGAGAAAGACATTAACAAATCCTCAGATTAATTCTTATTTAAAAAATACAAAAGCGGCTCAGAAAATTAATCCGGATTCTTCTTTTGAAGTAACACCAATGGTGCAGGGGGATTTATTCAGTTCTGAAGCTTCGCAATCATCTTCTATTTTAAAAGATGAAACTACAATTACATCTGATGGTGCTGCTTACAAAGAAGTTCCTTTAATCATTACAGAAGTTTATGAAGATAAACCAGCAGAAGAAACAGATTCAACTGAAAATAATCCAGTTTATGAAAATAAAAAGCCAAATAAAACTACAACTTTACAGGAAAATGTCATTCTTATGCATAATCAGGGATATGAAAATGATGAAATTGCATTGGCTTTATCTTGCTCAAGAACCGAAGTTGATTTTATAATTGACATGCTATAGAAGAGGAAAAAAAATGAAAGTAACTAAACAAACTTTTGGTGTACTTTGTGATGGAACAGAGGTAAATCTTTTTACAGTTAAAAATGATAATATGTCATTTTCTGCAACAGATTATGGCTGTACTTTAACAAGTATTGTTTTGAATAACAAAGATGGCTCTAAGACTGATGTACTTGCCGGTTTTTCAACATTAGAAGGATATATCAATCTTAAATATTGTTTTGGAGCAGTTGTTGGTCGTTTTGCAAATCGTATTGGGGAAGCAAAATTTAATTTAAATGGTAAAGAATACCAGTTAGATAAAAATGATGGTCCAAATACACTTCATGGTGGCTTTGATGGTTATGACAAAATGATGTGGAATGGAAAAGCAATTAAGGGTAAAAACTATGCTGGCGTTAAATTCACAAGATTTTCTCCAGATGGTGAACAGGGGTTTCCTGGAAATGTAACAATTTCAGTTTCTTATATTCTTGATAACAATAATAATCTTACATGTTATTATACTGCAGAAACTGATGCAGCTACTCCAATTAATATTACAAACCATGCATACTTTAATCTTGCAGGAAAAGGTCAGATTACAGAGCACACAGTTCAAATGAATTCAACTAAAGTGCTTGAAGTAAGTGAAAAATTGATTCCAACAGGAAAATTACTTGATGTTGCTGGAACTCCATTTGATTTTACAACTGAAAAAGCTATTGGAAAAGAAATTGCACAGGTTGGTGTAGGTTATGATCATTGTTATGTTACAGAAATGTATGATCCAGAAGATGAACAGTGTGGACTTCCCCTGGATGCAACAGATTTAGTTGAATTCTGTACTGTAAAAGAACCTGAAACTGGACATGAAATGACAGTATTTACAAATATGGAAGGATGTCAGTTCTATACAGGAAATTACATTGGTGGAATTCTTGGTAAAAATGGTATTACATATGCTTCTCATGATGCATTCTGTTTAGAAACACAGTGTTTCCCAGATACACCAAATCAGAAGGATTTCCCAACTTGTATTTTGCAACCAGGACAAACAATGAAGGCTAAAACAATTTATTCTTTTAAAATTTAGTTTTTATTATATTAAAGTTTGATTTTCTATTAAAATGTCATTTCAGAAATAATTCATAATGAATTTTTTTGGTATGACATTTTTTTTTCTTTTTTTATGTTATATCTAGCAAATATATTATTGAATTCTCATATATTTAGGAGTAAAATATTACGTATAATTTTTGATTATTTTAGGTGAGGTAATGCAATGGATGTTCAATTACAAGAACTGATTGATAAAATCAAAAAAGACGGTGTAGCCGCTGCAGAAGCAGATGCCGCTAAAATCGTTGCAGAAGCAGAAAAAAAAGCAGAAAGCATTATAGCTGAAGCTGAGAATAAAGCTGCAGAAATTATAAAAAGTAAAAAATCAGAGACAGAGAAAATGGAAAAATCCAGCGAAGAAGCAATTATTCAGGCTGGACGAAACATGCTTTTGTCTTTTAAAGATTCTATTGTTGCTCAGTTAGATGCAATTATTAATGCTGAAACAGAAAAAGCCATGTCAAAGGATGTTTTGGTGAAACTTATCCCTGAAACTGTAAAAGCCTGGGTAAAAAACTCAGATGCTTCAGAATTGTCAGTTTTGCTTAGCGAAAAAGATTTGAAAGAATTAAATTCTTCTTTAACATCAGAATTAAAAGCTGAAATTTCTAAGGGTTTGGAAATTAAACCTGATAAAACAATGGCTGCTGGATTCAAAATTGGCGTAAATAATGGTGCAGCATATTACGATTATTCGGCAGATAGTCTTGCTCAGATGTTTGCAGCATATCTTAATCCAAAGGTTGCAGGTTTAATGAAAGAAGCTGCAAAAGGACAGAACTAGTGGCTTATTATTATTTGGTTTCACAATTACCAAATATCTCTCCTTCAGAAGGCAAATCTAATCTACCATTAAGTGGTGATTCCTTTAGAGAGCTTTGTTCTAGATTTGTTTCTGAAAAAGAAAAGGTTATTTTGAATGAACTTTCCTTAGTTCCACCAAAAGATCTTTGTGCTACAGGTTCAGAATTCCTTGATACTTGGTATGAAAAAGAACGTAATTTACGTTTTGCCTTGGCTCAAATTAGAGCTCAACGTATGAAAAAGGAATCATATACTTTGCCAGCTGGTTGTACTGCTGATATTATTGGTGCGGCAAGAACAGCTGTTGGTATGGATAGTCCTTATTCGGCAGAACAGTTTTTATACGAATATAGAATTAAACTATTGGAAGAAATTAAACCCTTAGATAGTTTTTCTATTGATGCAGTTTATGCTTATGGTCTTAAACTGCTGCTTGTAGAACGTATGCGTAAGTTTGAAGTTGAAAACGGAAAGGCTTCTTATCATAAAATTTACGACGAAATACTAGGAGAAAAATAGATGACGGATACAAAAGCAAAGGTAGTCGGCATTAATGGAAACATGGTAACCATCGAATTTGAAGGTTCTGTTTCTATGAATGAAGTAGGCTATGTTAATGTTGATGGAAAAAAGCTTAGAGGTGAAATTATCCGTATTCGCGGAAATAAAGCCCAGATGCAGATTTTCGAAATGACACAGGGAATTAAAGCAGGGGATACTGTTGATTTAATTGGAGATCTTCTCTGTGCTGAATTAGGACCTGGCCTTCTTGGACAGACTTTTGATGGTTTACAGAACCCACTTCCATTGGTTGCTGAAAAAGCAGGCTTCTTCTTGGAAAGAGGTGTTTATGTAGATTCACTTCCAAGAGATAAAAAATGGGAATGGACACCTGCTGCAAAACCTGGTGATAAAGTTGTTAGAGGAGATTCTATTGGTTCTGTACCAGAAGGTCCTTTTACACATAAAATTCTTGTTCCATTTGATTTACTTGGAATGTATACAGTTAAATCTGTAACTCCTGCTGGCTCATATACAATTGAAGATACTGTAGCTGTTGTAACAGATGAAAAAGGAAATGACCACCAACTTAAAATGGCATTCAAATGGCCTGTAAAACGTGCAGTAGACTGTTATGCAGAACGTCTTGCTCCATCTGAACCAATGGTAACTCAGGTTCGTCTTATTGATACATTCTACCCAGTTTCAAAAGGTGGAACATATTGTATTCCTGGTCCTTTTGGTGCTGGAAAAACTGTATTACAGCATACAACATCTCGTAATGCCGATGTTGATATCGTAATCATTGCTGCTTGTGGTGAACGTGCCGGTGAAGTTGTAGAAACAATTAAAGAGTTCCCTGAACTTAAAGACCCAAGAACTGGTCGTTCATTGATGGAAAGAACAATCATTATTTGTAATACATCATCAATGCCTGTTGCTTCTCGTGAAGCTTCAGTTTATACATCAGTAACTTTGGCTGAATATTATCGTCAGATGGGCTTACATGTATTGTTGCTTGCAGACTCAACAAGCCGTTGGGCACAGGCTCTTCGTGAAATGTCTGGTCGTTTGGAAGAAATTCCTGGAGAAGAAGCATTCCCTGCTTACCTTGAATCATATATTGCTGCATTCTATGAACGGGCTGGTATTGTTCGTCTTCGGGATGGTTCAACAGGTTCTGTAACAATTGGTGGTACAGTATCTCCAGCTGGCGGTAACTTTGAAGAACCAGTAACACAAGCTACTTTGAAGGTAGTAGGTGCTTTCCATGGGCTTTCCCGTGAACGTTCTGATGCTCGTAAATATCCAGCTATTGACCCAATTATTTCCTGGTCAAAATATAAATCAGTACTTCCAGAAGAATGGGTTGCATATGCACGTAAGGTATTCCTTGCCGGTGTTGAAGTAAACCAGATGATGAAAGTAGTTGGTGAAGATGGTACAACAACAGAAGATTACATCGAATATCTTAAGAGCGAATTCCTTGATGCTGTTTACATGCAGCAGAACTCATTTGATGAAATTGATGCTGCTGTTAGCGTAGAACGTCAGAAATATACATTCGCAAAAGTTCTTACTGTTCTTGGTTCGGATTTCGAACTTGCTGATAAAGATACAGCACGTAACTTTTTTAACCAGATGAGACAGAAATTTATTGACTGGAACTATTCTTTGTGGAACAGCGATAAATTTAAGGATGCTGAAAAAGCAGTTGAAGCACATTATGCATCTGCAAATGGAAAGATTCGTAGTGATGTTGCAACTATGTTAAAGGATGGTGAATAGTTATGAACAAAGTTTATAGTAAGATTGAATCCATCGTTGGTAGTGTAATTACAGTTAAAGCTGATAATGTTGCTTACGGAGAACTTGCTGAAATTGAAACACGTTTTGGAAAATCTCTTGCAGAAGTAAACAAAATCGAAGGCGATGTAGTTAGTTTACAGGTATTTGCTGGTGGTCGTGGTATTTCCACAGGTGACCATATTAAATTCCTTGGACATCAGATGGAAGTTTCTTTTTCTGATGATTTACTTGGACGTATTTTTAATGGATCTGCTCAGCCCCGTGATAATGGACCAGCTCTTTCTGATTCATTGGTTACAATTGGTGGACCTTCAGTAAATCCATCAAAACGTATTATGGCTCGTCGTATGATTCGTACTGGTATTCCAATGATTGATATGTTTAATACATTGGTTGTTTCTCAGAAACTTCCAATTTTCTCAATCTCTGGTGAACCATATAACCAGCTTTTGGCTCGCATTGCTATGCAGGCTGAAGTTGATGTAATTGTACTTGGTGGTATGGGTCTTAAATATGATGACTATCTGTATTTCAAGAAAACTCTTGAAGATGGTGGTGCTCTTTCAAAAACTGTTATGTTCATGCATACAGCAGCTGACCCTACAGTAGAATGTCAGAAAATTCCTGACCTTTCACTTGCAGTTGCAGAACAGTTTGCTCTTAAAGGAAAAGATGTACTTGTACTTCTTACAGATATGACAAACTATGCCGACTCAATGAAGGAAATTGCTATTACACAGGAACAGGTTCCTTCTAATCGTGGTTATCCTGGTGATTTGTATTCACAGTTAGCTGCTCGTTACGAAAAAGCTGTAGACTTTGATTCTGCAGGTTCTGTAACAATTCTTGCAGTTACAACAATGCCTGGTGATGATGTTACTCACCCAGTACCAGATAACACAGGATATATTACAGAAGGTCAGTATTATCTTAAAGGCGGACGTATTGAACCATTCGGATCCTTGTCACGTCTTAAACAGAATGTAAACGGTTCTACCCGTCCTGACCACCGTGCCCTTATGGATGGTATGATTCGTCTTTATTCAAGTTACAAAGATACTCTTGAAAAAAAATCAATGGGTTTCAACTTGTCTAAATGGGATGAAAAACTTCTTGCATACGGTGTAAAATTTGAAGATGGTATGATGGACCTTTCAAAGAATATTTCTTTGGAAGATGCTTTGGATTTAGGTTGGAAGATTCTGTCAGAATGTTTTGAACCTGAAGAAACAGGTCTTAAATCTTCACTTATTGAAGAATACTGGCCAAAAAATTAATTGTGTTTGGATTTAGCTAGGAGAATATTGAATGGCAAAAATCAAGCTGACAAAAAATGAGCTAAAAGTACAAAAAGATGCACTTAAAATGTATAAGCGTTATCTTCCTACATTGCAGCTCAAGAAACAACAGCTTCAAACAGAAATCCGCACAATTGATGCTAAAGCCAAAGAAGTACGTGCATCCCGAGTGGCTCTGGAAAAAGAATTTGATCAGTGGATTGCGGTATTTGGTGAAAGAGAAGCATTTACTCCAGATATGGTTACTGTAAAAAATATTAAAAAGGGATATGGAAACATTGCTGGTGTAACAATCCCTGTTTATGAAGGTGCAGATTTTGGTCGTGGTGATTATGATCTTTATTCAGCACCTTTATGGATTGATATGGCTGCAGACCGTATGGAAAAAGCTTTATCTTTAGATTTGGAAGCAGAAGTTCTTGATGAACAAGTACGTTTGCTTTCACAGGAATTAAGAACTACAACACAGCGTGTAAACCTGTTTGAAAAAGTAAAAATTCCTGAAACTAAGGCTAATATTAAAAAAATCTCTGTTTATCTTGGTGATGAACAGACTGCTGCGGTAGTTAGAAGTAAGATTTCTAAAAATAAATTGCAGGCAAAAATTAACGAAGAACAGGAGGCTAAAAAATGATTGAACCAATGAAAAAAGTCTCTATTGTTCTTTTAAATAAAGAAAGAGAATCTGCCTTAAAAAGTTTAAGAAAAATCGGATTAGTTCATCTTGAAAAAGTTGAAGGCTCATCTGAAACATTAAATGCTTTTAAGGAATACACAAATAATGCTGTTATTAGTGAAAGCATTCTTGGTGAAATTAAACTTCCAAAAAAACAGAACAAATCAGAAGCTCTTTCTAAAGAGCAGGTAATTCCTCTTTGTGCTACAATCGTTGCTAAAAATGAAAGAAAAAAGCAATTGATGGAAGAAATTAGCGCAGATGCTAATGAACTGGAACGTTTTGCTGGATGGGGTACAGTTTGTAATGAAGATTTTGATTATCTTAATACAAAAAACATTCAGCTGAAAATGTATGAAGTTCCTTGTGATAAATACCATCAGATTGATGACAAAATTAAAACAATTCTTGTTAATAATGACAAAAAAACTGTTAGATTTTTAATAATCAATGGTGGTGAAGGAAGACCTGAAAATCTTATTCCTGAAGCTTTTGAAGTACCATTTCCAAGAATTACTACAACTGCTTTAGAAGAAGAAATTAAAAGAGATGAAGCAGAAATTGCAGAAATAGAAGCATTCTATAAAGAATCTGCTGTATATCTTGAATCAATTAAGGCATTTAGAATTGCTTTGGAAAAAGACATTGAATTCGAAACAATCAATTGTGGTATGGAACATGAAGTTCTTGGCACAGAAAATGATTTGGCTTGGATTTCTGGTTTTGTTCCTTGTGCAGATATTGAAGAACTTAAAGCAAAATGCGCTGAAAACCAATGGGCACTTGCTTATGAAGATGCTGAAATTGATGATGCTACAGTACCAACAAAATTAAAGAATAATAAATTTGTAAGTTTAATTTATCCACTTACAGACTTTTTGGGAACAGTTCCTGGATATAATGAATATGATATTTCTGGATGGTTCTTATTATTCTTTACTCTTTTCTTTGGAATGATTTTTGGTGATGGTGGTTATGGTTTATTGGTAACAATCGTCGCTTTAGCAATGATGATTAAGGGAAAATTGAAAAAGGAACCTTTCTCGCCAATGTTAGGACTTGTTACTCTTGTAGGTTTTGCAACTGTAATTTGGGGTATGGTTACTTGTACCTGGTTTGGAATTGCTCCTGAACAGCTTCCTCTTTGGCTCAAGAATCTTTCTATTCCTTTAATTTCTAATGCCCATGAAACCAGACTCTGGACGCCTTTCTGGGTTACAGAACCTGGTGTTGGACTTTCAAAGAATCAGAATCTTCAGATTTTCTGTTTTGTACTTGCTTTAATTCAGCTTTCAATTGCTCATATTAAGGCAGCAAAAAGAAATATATCAAACAAAAATGGACTAAAAGCTCTTGGTGATTTTGGTTCATTAATGCAGCTTATTGGTATGTTCTGGATTGTTCTTTCAATGGTAGTAAACTCAAAGGTTTTCCCAATGTTAGGTTCAATAGGAAATGTACCTGTAGGAAAAATTGAAATCAGTTTAATTGCAATTGGATTTGTATTAAGCTTTGTTTTTGCAAACTATGAAGGAAGTATTAGACAGTCTGTACTTGAAAGTTGTAAAAACATTATTTCAGTTCTTCTTGGAGTTGTAAACGTATTCTCAGATATCGTATCTTATATTCGATTATGGGCTGTAGGTTTGGCAGGTGCCGCAATTTCTGACACAGTAAATACAATGGCTGGTCCAATTTTAGGACACGCAATTTTGTTTATTGCAGCAATTGCATTACTTGTTTTTGGTCATGGCTTAAATATGATTTTGAACTTACTTTCTGTAATTGTACACGGTGTTCGTTTGAATACACTTGAATTCTCAACTCACTTGGGAGTTTCCTGGTCTGGAATTAAATATAGTCCATTCAAGGAAGATAAATAAAATATTAATTAATAAAAGCGAATTAGCTTATAGGAGATAATAATATGAACGCAGAATTTTTTGGTATGCTTGGTGCTGCTATTTGTATGGGTATTGCTGCTATCGGTTCAGCAATTGGTATTGGAATTGCAGGACAGGGTGCAATTGGTGCTTGGAAACGTTGTTATGTAAATAATAAACCAGCTCCATTCATCTTGACAGTATTTGCTGGTGCTCCTTTGACACAGACAATTTACGGTTTCCTTTTAATGACAATTAAATTGAACTCTCTTGGTGCTGAAAACCCAGGCAAAGCTCTTGGTCTTGGTCTTTGTTCAGGTTTGGCAATGTGTTTCTCTGCTATTGCTCAGGGTAAAGCTGGTGCAGCCGGTTCAGATGCTCTTGGCGAAACAGGAAAAGGCTTTGCCCAGTACATCATGGTAGTAGGTCTTTGTGAATCAGTAGCCTTATTCGCTATGGTATTCAGTATGATCGCATAAGTACACTATTGTGTACTTATGCAATAAAAAATACCCCGAACTTGCTTCGGGGTATTTTTTTTTTAACGTTACTATACCTCTTAAAATATGATATAATTAATATATGACAAAGAAAGTATTTTTAGGTGGAAAAGGAATCACTAAACGCATTTCTATTGGTGGTGATTCTCCTGTTAGTTTACAAACAATGTGGAAGGATTCTATTGTTGATATTCCTTCAAATCCAGAAAAATTAGATAAAATCCTTAAACAAATTAATGATTTGCAGCTGTTAGGGTGTGATATCATTCGGTTTGCCGTACCAGATATGGAAAGTGCAGCTGGTTTGAATCTTATTGCAAGTAAGACAAATATGCCTCTTGTTGCAGATATTCATTTTGATTATAAATTAGCATTGGAATGTTTAAAAGGAAATGTAGCCGCAATTAGAATTAATCCTGGTAATATTGGTTCAATAGAAAATACAAGAGCTGTTATTGAAGGTTGTCGTGAAAATGGTGTTGCAATACGAATTGGTATTAATTCTGGAAGTTTGCCTCAGGATTTGCAGCAGCAAATTGCAGAAGGTAAAATTAGTCGAGCCCAGGGCTTATGTGAAACAGCAGTTCGAGAGGCAGAGATTTTTGATAAATTTAATTTTGATCAGTATGTAGTTAGTATGAAATCATCAGATGTGCAGGAAACTATTGATTGTAATCGTTTTTATGCTCAAAAATATAATAACCCACTTCATCTTGGTGTAACAGAAGCTGGTCCTTTAATTGGTGGAATTGTTAAATCTTCTATTGCATTTTATACACTTTTAAATGAAAGTATAGGGGATACTATTCGAGTAAGCTTGTCTGCACCAGAAGAAAATGAAGTTGTGGCAGGATTAAATATTCTTAAAGAATGTGGAAAGAGAGCTGGCGGAATTAAACTTGTAAGTTGTCCTCGTTGTGGTCGTATTGGTTTTGATGTCCATTCTTTTGTTGATCGCTGGCAAAATAAACTTTTGTCAATGAATAAAGATATAACTGTTGCTGTAATGGGTTGTGTTGTAAATGGACCTGGTGAAGGACGTCATGCTGATTTAGGAATTGCCGGAACAAAAGACAAAGTAATTATTTTCAAAAAAGGAAAAATAGTTCAAACGGTTGATGCAAAAGATGCCGATAAAGTATTTGAAGAAGAATTAAATTCTTTGTAAAAAGGTACTTTCATGAAAAAAACTTTATTTATTTTTATTTCATTTTTTACTTCATTATTATTTGCTCAAACAAAAATCAATTCTGATTATGCTTCTGCCTATAGACAGGCTCTTATTAGTTTTGAAAATAAACAATACGGAACTTCATTAAAATATGCACAAGAGGCTATTAGACTTAAAAAGGAAAATGTATTAAAAGAAGTAAATAAACTGGAACGTAGTCTTGCTACTAGAGAGGTAAGAGCTGCGGGAGATGAAATAAATAAAGTTATAAAAGCATTACAAGACAGAGATGAATTTGATATTGCACAGATTATTGAATATTATGTTGAAAAAAAAGGAAATGATTATTTTAACAATTCAATAAAAAAATTAATTGCATATATTAAAACGCAGGAAGAATATCCTGAAGCACAAAAACTAATTGGTGATATTTACAAACTAGAAGGTGAATATGCTTTAGCAGAATCATTTTATCAAAAGGCTTTGGAATATAGTGAAGTTTTAGATGTAAATGATGAAAAATATTCGATTTTATATTTAATGGCTGATTTAAGCCGACTTTCTGGTGACACGAATGAAATGGAAGTTCGACTGCTAAATATTACAAGTACAGAAACAATTGAAAAAAGAACAATGCTTATAAAATCAATGGTAAATATAATAAAAAGAGATAACCCAGGTACAGTAGATCGTTTCTTTGATATGTATCGATTTGAAGATTATTATAGCTTGAATGCTTATTGTCAGTTAGCTGAATATTACAAGGAATGTGGGGAACTTGATAAAGCTTTAGGTTTTAGTGCTCTAGCTGTTATTACAGGTTTTTCGAAAATGGATTATGTAATTTCAAAAAGAGAATTAAATTATGAATATAAAGATATTCAGTCTTTTCTTGAAAATGTAGTTAATTATCACGATTTAGTAGAATGGGGCGAGACAAATAATATTTGGAAAAGTTTTGATTTACTTTGTGAGTTAAGTAATAAATGCGGTGGAAAAACTTTTTCAAATGATTTATTAAAAGTTCTTGCCAGATACTCTCCAAGTGAATACTGGCAGCACACCGCAGTTATTAAACTGGATAGTCTTAATTAATAGTGTAATCCAATACCAATTGAAATTTCTTTTTTATTTACTTCTTCTCGCCATTCAGTATTCAAGAAATCAGAAAGTAACCATCTTCCAATATCCACACCAATAGATCCACGTACTACAAAACTTGACCATTTACGTGGATAAACAAGTACTTCAACACCTGCTGCATAAAAACCGTCTTTATAGTCAAAAAGTTTTTCTGTAGCTTTATTGTATGTTAATGCAAAGTCAACAAAAGGAGAAACTTGTAAATCAAAATTAAAATGTCTCATAAATCCTTTTGAAAAGTTTGTAGAAAAAATATGAACTGGGAAATCAAGATTTACAACAAAAGCGGCAGGAACTGTTGTTGAATTACCAGATGCAGGATTATTAGAATAACCTTGAGAATCTTTAATTCCTCTTAAACGAGAACCAATAGATTGTCCATCTGATGATGCATAAGGAGATTTTTTATCATTAAAATAATAGAATCCATAAATATCAGAACAAATTCCAAGTCTATTAAAATAATTAAAATTATCAAATAATGTAAAACCTTTAAAAGCTCGAACTTCTGAAGTAATATAAGGATTTACTGTTTTTCTCTGTAAATTGTAATCAACCTTTGTAGCAAGGTTTGCACTTAATCCGCTTCTGAAATTGTTATGCCAGTTTATACGAGAAGTTCCAATTGTGTTACCAACAGTAATAAATGGACTTGAAAGGCCAGTATTATTTGAATCAATGCCATCCATATCCCAGTTATACGTAGCAGAAATACTTGGAGTTGTAGTTACTTTTCCAAAATAATTTATTTCGCCCAGTGTTATAGGCATAGAAAATGTAGCATATTCAGTAAAATAAAGTTGGTCGCCGTAAGATTTATAGCTTCCAGAATAAGAAACTTTTTGATAAAGCTCCAGAATGTAGGAAATGCCAGGTTTAGGTAATTCAAATTTTAAACCAGTTTTTCCAGACCAATCAGGTAAGTCTTCACCAAATGTATAATCAATAGAATAAGAGTTTACCCAAGTAGCGTTAAAAATTCCGGCTTTAAATGGATAATCATAATCAAAATTAAATCCAAGAGCAAATTTAGTTTCATCACCTGTTGTGTCTAAAGAAAGATTTAAATCTGTAGACATAGTATTCATGGTTCCAAGAAAGTTTGAATCCTTAGCTTTTAGTTTAAGAACAGCTCCACTGTTTGAATCATATTTTGGATAGGGAACAGCAAGAAGGTGAACAGTATCAGTTGTTGTAACATAGAGAGTAACTTCATTTAAATCAGAAGTTTCATTAATTTTATATTCAACAGAATAATCATCAAAGGCACGTGTATTATCAAGTCTCTGTTTATAATCATTAATGTAAGCTTCCAGGTCTTCTAAGGTTTCAAATTTTTTTGATTTATTAACTTCAACATTATTTTCTAAAGCAAATTGCTTTGTTGTACCAAGGAACTTCCAGCTGGAAGGATTTAATGTATATTCAACATTAGTGATTTTATAATCTTTAGCAAAAGAAATAGTAGTAAATAACAATGTACACACAACTAAAGCAAGTTTTTTCATTTTAATAAGCTCCTTTTCCAATTAAAACAACGCCAACAGTTTTTATTAAAATCCAAATATCCAGCCAAACAGACCAGTTTTGAATGTAATATGTATCGTAATAAATGCGTTCTTCGTAAGATGTTTCTGAACGACCAGAAATTTGCCACATGCCAGAAAGTCCGGGTGAAACAGATAGAACATAGTCCTTATAAGAACCATATTTTTCAGTTTCTGATTCTGTTACCGGACGAGGGCCAACAAAACTCATTTGACCAAGCAAAACATTTATAAGTTGTGGTAGTTCATCAAGACTTGTTTTACGAAGAATTTTACCAAATTTAGTTACACGAGGATCATCCTTGAATTTTCTTTCAGCTTCCCATTCAGCACGACGCACAGGATCTGTGGCAAGAATTTCTTCCAGCATTTCCTGGGAGCGGATATTCATAGAACGGAATTTCCAGCATTTAAATTCTTTACCGTCTTTCCCAACACGTTTATGACCATAAAATATTGGTCCTTTAGATGTGATTTTAGTAAGAAGCATTAGGATAAGGAAAACAGGCACTAAAATAGGAGAGAAAAATAAAATTAAACCAATATCAATTAATCTTTTTACAATAAGGTTTGATTTAAAAGTAAGGTTGTGAGTTGATGCAAAACCAATAATTCCATCAATATCTTTAATATGTTGAGTACTAGTAAAAGAATTTTGAGATTTTGTAACAGAGATTGTATAGCGATAGTTATTCATGATTTGAGAAATATCACCCTTGTAGTCACAAATAACAGCATTTTTTACATTGTATTGCTTAATAACCTTTAGAATTTCAATATTATCAGGTGAAAAAACAGGAATACCTTTATATTCCTGGCATTTTTGTTTTGAATCAATAATGGCACAAGGAAAATAACCAAGATAACGTTTTGTTGTAAGTTTATCGATTACATGATCAGCAGCCATATTATTTGTATAAACTACAGCAGGAACACCATACAATTTGTATTTTGCAACAATCTTCCGTGATAAATCTCTAAATCCTGGAAGAAGGAATAGTGAAAAAATAAAAGCAATGATAAATGCAAAAAGCAATGGAATATCCCCAGTGTAAGATACAATGGAGTGGATAAAATTCCAGTTTTGTGAATGAGAAAAAATTGCAGAAAAAATAATAAATGCGAAAGAAAAGAAAGTTCCCGTTGCATATTTACGAACTTCTTCAGCTGGAGAAATCATAATGCCTGGGTAGAGGCCAAGTAAGGCAAAAATAATCACCATTACTGGAACAAAAACAATGTAGTTCATAAAAGAACGGAATTCAATATCATGACTGGAAATAAGATTAACAATAAAGAAACCTAGACAAAGACAAAGCATAATAACAATGATGTCAACAATGAATGCAAGCAGACCAGTTACAAAAGTACTTGTATGGGGGTAATTTTTCTTTAAATAAGATTTATATTCTTCCGATGTCATAGATTTATTATTATACAACAATGTAAAGTTTAAGTCTATGAAAAGTATAATATAGTAGAAAAGATAAGAATTATTCTGTATAATAATGTGGTTAAATAAATTTTTGTTATTTTTAGAGGGATTTTTTTTATGAAAAAGTTTTTTGCTTTATTGGTACTTTTTTTATGTTCTGTGAGTGTTTTTTCACAGAGGAATGTTACGG
>JAHAZJ010000060.1 GCA_018385315.1 Treponema sp.
TTCAAAATCGTCCACAAGTTGTGGACGATTTGTGCAGAATTCCTTGGGGACATCACAGATTTATAATTGACAAGATAAAGAATGATTCAAAAAAAGCATTGTTCTATGTTGAGCAGATTATTCAAAATAACTGGTCAAGAAATGTGCTTCTGAACTTTATTGATTCAAATCTTTATGAACGGCAGGGAAAGGCCGTTACGAATTTTTCACAAAAACTGCCTGTTCCTGCAGGTGACCTTGCTCAGCAGATTACAAAAGATCCTTATAGTTTTGATTTTCTTTCACTTCGTACAGATTATGATGAAAAAGAACTTAAAGACTGAGCATGATAATCCAACTTTAGGAATCTTAATCTGCAAAGATAAGGATAATATTCTTGCCAAATATTCATTGGAAAGTTCAGCTGAACCTCTTGCTGTTTCTGAATATGAACTTGCCAAACTTTATCCAGTAGATTTTAAAAGTTCACTGCCAACAATTGAAGAAATTGAAAGTGAGTTGGGTGAAATAAAATAAGTCATTCAAAATAAATTAATCCCGTTAGCAACATGTAGGGCTGCCGCAGGCAGGTGCGCAGTAAAATGAACTTTCGCTTAATTTTACTAAATGTAAATGTGCGAAAAAAGAAGTTTAAGTATAACTTGTCCTAGAAGGAAAAATGCAAAATTTTATATTAAAATGTATAAAAATATACAATAAATTTGACATATTTGTATTATTCTACTATATTTTAATCAGTATGATTTCACCCTCACAAATGATTGTTGGATCTCATTACACTTGTTACACCCAAAAAGAAATTGAGCTTTATTTAGCAAAAGTTCTTTCCAGTGTAAAAGCAGGCAATTTTGTTGTGACCAAACGAAAAAATGAGACAAATAAAAATGATGCTTTTAGAATCAAATACGATTTGAAACATGAGCAAATTAAAAACATCCTTTTGAAATTAACGGCTATGGATTTCTGTTATTCTATGTTGGATGACCATAACTTAGCTGAAGTGCTTTATGTTTTTGGTTTGACAGAAAATTTATGGAATACCGAAGAAGACTGCCAGCAGCAAGTTTTGATTTAGGGTTTATTACAAACCCTAAAAACGGCGAAGTCAAGGCTTTAAGCGTTAGCGTGCCTTGACTCGACGTATTTATATTAAGACCTGCTACAAGGAGTCAGAATCGTTTACAGTTGTAATTTCGTTTCATGAAGCGGAATACAAGTTGGATAACTGCTTTAAAAATTAGGAGAAAATCTTATGGAAAAAGGACACTCTTTTTGTGAAAAATGTAACAAAATCGTTCAGTTTGACTCCCGAAAAAAAACACTCATCGGAAGAATTCACGGTTTGGATTGTGAATATTATGGAACTGTAGCTTTGTGCCCAAACTGCAACTCTGAACTTTACGTTGCAGAATATGAAGATGAAAATTTAGAAGCATTAAAAGATTCATATAGAAAAAACAACAATATTCTGACTCTTAATCAAATGAATGAATTGCTTGAAAGATATAATATCGGTAAGAGACCCTTTTCAACTGTAATTGGCTTAGGAGAAATAACTTTTACCAAATATCTTGAAAATGCACTTCCTTCCAGATCGAATTCTGATTTACTGAATAATGTATATTTGAATCCATCTTTCTATAAAGATTTGCTGATAAAAAATAAAGATTTGATTAATAATTCTGCTTTTGAAAAATCTCTGGAAGCTGTAGATAAGTTTATTGCATTAAAGGAGCATGAAGATATTTCAGAGTCAAAAATAAAAATTATTGCCGCATACATAATTTCTCAATCTGAAGATATAACTCAGCTTATGCTCCAAAAAATGCTGTACTACATTCAGGCTTTATATTGGCTTTATTATAAGAAATTTTTATTTGCCGAGGATTGTGAAGCTTGGGTTCATGGACCAGTATATCGTGTAATTTATGACAAGTACAAAGATTATCATTTTGACAGTCTTGAAGAAAAAACAATAACAAAACCTAATGTAACTACTGATGAAAAGACAATTGCTGATTTAGTTATAAAATATTTTGGTTGTTACAGCGGTCGTATTCTCGAAAAATTCACTCATCTTGAAACACCATGGTTAAAGACTAGAGAAGGTCTTCAGGAAAATGAAAGATCTGACAGAATAATTGATAAAGAACTTCTAAAGGAATATTTTTTAGAAAATATTGGAAGTGATGTGAATAAATTTATTCCTAATGTTGAAAACTATACACGCCGTCAGTTTTCTGTTGTTATGGGGAATTAATATAAATCGATATAATAAATAAATGGAATAAGCTTACCCGTTAGCGATGTGCAGGGCGGCGAAGCCGTTGTTTGTGGCGGTGGTTGAGCTTGTCGAAACCACCAGAACAAACAATGAGCGTTAGCGGAACCCGGAACGTAGCGACCCCAAGTGGCGAAGACACTTGGGGGAACGGCCAGAAATTCTTCATCAACCTTATTCCATGGAATTGCTGTACATCTAAGATCGTAAATCAGGTTCAGGAAGTGTCATTCGCAAGGGATTTTGTCCATAATAGACCTCAAAAAATTAAGGCTTTTTTGTTTTCGTGATTGAAAAAGGTGTGTTATAATTTTTTTAAGATTTATATTTTGGAGGCTCATTATGTTAAAAGGAAAAGTTTGTATTGTAACAGGCGGAACTCGTGGAATCGGTTTTGAAATCGTAAGAAAATTTCTTAAAAACGGTG
>JAHAZJ010000078.1 GCA_018385315.1 Treponema sp.
CCAAAATGCAGACCAAATACACTTTTAAAAGGCAATGAATTAAAAAATCCCCAGGCAATTGATTCGATAAAAAGACGAAAAAGAGGGGAAAGTGAATTTGTGGATTTTATATTATCTAATTAGCAAATACGTTCACTAATATGTCTTGGGTGATTTCTTCAAGTTTTCAAAAGAATTAAGGAGAGTGTGAAATTTATTCTGTAAATTCAGTAGGCTGCAATAAAAACTAATAATGCGAGTTACTCGCTTGCAACTGACAGCTACTGTTTATGTTTCGAATATAAAATACACTTGTTTTTTTTCAAGAGTCAAAATTTTTTTATTTTTTTCTCAGCCTTTCAAATGTTTTTGTTATATTTTCCGAAATAATTTCTTGAAGCTGTTTTTCAGCTATTTTTAGTTCGACATCTCGTACATAAGATTCTGATTCTGCATAGTTCGTAATTTGTTCTAAAAAAAGCGAAGCAATGGGAATTCCAAAAAGGTCGGCGACAGATTCAACAAGTTCAAGTGAAGTACCCCTTTTTCCAGATTCGATTTGAGCTAAGAACGGTGCTGTAATCTGTAGTCGGTCTGCAAGGTAAACTTGTGTCCAACCTTTTTCAATCCTTAATGTTCTTATATTGTCGCCTAGAATTGTCTTTATTTTTCCCATGGATATATCATATAGCGTAAAGTGAAAGATATATTGCACTATAAGCTAGAATATGTTATACTTTAAGCTAAGTTAGTTTTTACCTTATGAATAACTTGGCGATTGATAAACTATTGGAGGAATTAAAAATGGGAATTGGTTGGGATGTTTTTAAGGCTAATGTCGGATGGAATCTTGCTGACAGTGCAATGGGAGCGATTTCTGATGCAATTGACAAGAATGCAAAGGAGCAAGAAGCAAGGGCAATAGCTGCGAAAGAGCAACAAGATAAAAATGATATGCTCAAAACCCTTGTTTTTATGGTCGGAAATAATATTGAGTTAGATAGAACAGGGAAGAAGGCTATAGCACAAACACTCTCTGATATTTATAACGAAAATATCTCATTATTTTCAATTGAAGATAAAATTGATGCATCATATTCTGAAATACAAAATGAAAGTCCAAAACAATTCTTTGCTAATATAAAGTCGATACAATCTGACAGAGAACAAGTTTGTTTAATGTATCTTGTAGTTATGGTTTTGTACATGGGATTGAGTGATGAAAAACTCGTGCTTCCTGCCCATGTATATAATCTTTCACTAATCAAACAATTTTTTGAAGTTTCAAGAAGTGAACTTGCACAGTGCTATTCTGCAGTATCAGAGAAGATCAACAAAGATGTTGATGACATCGCAGATGTTTTTGAAGAACTTACTTCTGACGAGTCAATAAAAAAGATAGAAGCAGAAAACCCTGGTCTTGTATACGATGATACAAAATTACTTTCTGAAAATGAAAGCTTAAATCCTAAAGAAGAAGTTGAAAAATTATATTATTCCTGCATTCAAGACGTGAACGGAGATGAAGAATTTAAAAAGAGATTTTTCTTAGCAGATGAAAATCCAAAAAAGGTTCTTGCTGCAGTTAACGCGTATGCAAAAAATTGTAAAGGAGAAGAAATTCTTGCTTTGTATGATGATTCAGCGTTTGGGAATGGTAAAGTTGGATTTTTGCTAACAAATAAAAAGTTATATGTATGTAATACTTTTGAAAAGCCTCAAGAAATTGAATTATCAAAAATCGAAGTAATATCTGCTACAACAAAAAAAATGAATTCTTTTATAAGTGTAAATAATATTAGTATAGATACTGCGTTGTGTTCGGAAGTTGGACAATCAATAGTTTCTACTTTTTTGCAAAAAGTAATACCTCTGGCAAAACAAATTGAAGTTGTATCGGAACAATAAGAATTAGGAGAAATAAGATGGTTATAAAAGATGAAAAGAACTCACTGAAATCTTCAAAGAAAAAGTCAACAGCAATATTACTTTGCTTGATTTTCTTTGGGGTTTTTGGTCTGCATAGGTTTTATGTTGGTAAAATAAAAACCGGCGGATTACTGTTGCTTATATCTTGTCTTAGTGCAGGTTCTGTTGGAGTTATTTGGGGTCTTTATGATTTGTTTACGCTTGTATTTACCAACAAATTCACTGATGCTGATGGACTCCCATTAAGCTGAGGCAAAAAAAAATAATCATATAAGGAGTTTTGCTATGGCAAAAAAAGTTGAAATTGTCTTAAAAAAGGACGGAGCTGAAGACATCATTGTAAAATGTTCTTAGAAAGTAAAGTTAAGTGTTATGGGGGCTTTGTTTGCAATCAGATTTGGTTTACCGCCTGCAGATGTAACGCCTGTTCAGGTAAAAGATGTAATAAACTGCATCGGTTTGTTCCTTTCTATTTTTATAACTTGTATTCTTTTTGTTGTGCCACCGCTAGGCGTTATAGCTCTTGCTGGTGTTGTGGCTCTTAATTTTATCTACAATAAAAACTACTTCTTCAATATTATCGAAAAGAAGATGGAAGAAGGGTATAAAGTGGAAGATGAAGAACAGAGAAAGCTGCTGGAAGATGCTGGATTATAGACAAGAAAAGGTCGATTTCTAAATCTTGAATTGTCAAATTTAATGCAACGTTTTTGAATAATAGACCTCGAAGGGTGTTCATTCATCATTACTACTTTTGAACGAACAGTACCAGTTTCTTCTGTATTAAGGCTATATTTTTAGTATGCTAGTACTCACATCAAATCACCCAAATACACAAACTCCTAAAGCTTCAATTTCTTTGCAATTGAAGCGATGTCTTTTTTATAAATCCAAATGCCATTGATAAATTATCGCTGATAAACAGCTCTTCTAGAGAGGTATCCGACAATTGATGTGTTATTAGAATCTTCCATAATAAAAATCAAGTCCTAAGATTCCATGTGAGGTTGATTATTTATTACAGATTTTCCACCTTCATCTGATGTAACCTGAGCTTTAGTTGATGTAAACTTTGACTTTGCAATAGTAATACGATTGATATAACCGCAAAACAAACTTTCTTTTCTTAATTAAAATATCCAGAAAAAAAACCATCTTTTGCAAAACAATCAGATGGAGTCGTTTTCTTATTTTTGAAGTGCACCCTTAAAGTAGGACAAATATAGTTCAATTTTAGGAGGTGCATTTTCTTTTATAGCCCGGGGTAAATTAAACCGGCATTGTTTATTTTTAATTGCAGATTTTAATATGTTTTTATGTACTTCCAGCAATGCTTTCCATCAGAAGAATAAGTGAAATTTTCTCCACAAAATTCACTTGGAGGAAATTTATCATTCCCCACACCAGAAACTTTTCACTTTGTCCACATTTTGTGCATTGCCATTCCGATGTAGATCCTGCTTTCATTATGCCTTTTACAATGGATCCTAAAACACCCATAAGTTTTCTCCTTAATCTTAGATTGATTTTTCTAATCGCAAATGAGAAAAAATTTATTTTTGATTCTTTTGCGATTAGGTTAAGTTTGTCAACTTAACGTCAGGGGAAAAATTTGTCTTCATGCGTTGTAATGTTATGGGAGCCTTTCGAATGAGTCAGAATTGGACGGACATAAAAACGCCCACCCTCCAAATGAAAACAGGCGTATTTCACAATGGTTTGTGCCGCGGGTCACGTCGGCACGAAACTAATTTATCTGGCAGCGCAAGCTGTCCAGATATGATAATGCTAACCTGCAAAGTTTACTTTGTCAGGTTGAGCA
>JAHAZJ010000085.1 GCA_018385315.1 Treponema sp.
TGCCAGTGGCCATAGTGGAGAGGTAATACCCGTTCCCATTCCGAACACGGAAGTCAAGCTCTCTTACGCCGATGATACTGCTCTTTAGCGGGAAAGTAGGTAGCTGCTGGCTTTTTTTATTTAACTTATCAAATCTTAAGAAATTGTTATTTTTCAAAAATTATTTTTTTTTATCTTGAAATTATCTTGTATTTTTTATTAAATTTAGTTCTATGTCTAATATTAAAAAGCTTTTTAGTGGGTTGGAGAAGAAGTATTTTATTAATGCAGCTTTGTCTCCAATTGTAATGATTGGCGAAGTTGTAATGGAAGTTATTATTCCATTTGTTATGGCCAAGATTATTGATGTTGGAATTGCGAATCACGATTTAGGCTATGTTACAAAGATGGGCCTTATTATGGTTTCAATGGCATGTGTTTCTCTTTGCTTTGGTGTATTGGGAACTCGTTTTTCTACTGTAGCAGCTCAAGGTTTTGCTTATAATCTTCGTAAAAACCTTTACCATAAGATTCAGAGTTTTTCTTTTGGTAATATTGATAAATTCAGTACTGCTTCTCTGGTTACTCGTCTTACTACAGATGTAAACATGATGCAGAATGTATTCCGTATGGTTATTCATATGTGTGTTCGTTCTCCTTTTATGCTTATTGCTGGTACTGTAATGGCGGTAAGGGTTAATGCAGGTCTTGCTGTTATTTTTCTTGTTGCTATTCCTATTTTAACTGTTTCTGTTATCTCACTTTCTTCTTTAGCATTTCCTCGTTTTACCTTGATGATGAAGCGTTTTGATGCTTTGAATGCAAATATTCAGGAGAATTTAATTGGAATCCGCGTTGTCAAAGCTTATGTTCGTGGGGATTATGAAGAGGATAAGTTTAAGAAATCTGCTGATAATGTACGAATTGCACAAATTCGTGCTGAAAAAATCATTATTTTTATGATGCCTATTATGCAACTGGTTATGTATCTTTCTATGATGGCTGTTATGTGGTTTGGTGGACGTCAGATTATTTTTGGAAGCATGCAATCTGGAGAATTAATCAGTTTCTTTACTTATGTCACTCAGGTCCTTTCTTCTTTAATAATGCTTAGTATGTTCTTTGTTTCCTTTGTTATGGTTCGTGCTTCTAATGCTCGTATTTTCGAAGTGTTGAATGAAGAAGCGGATATTAAAAATCCTCAAGCACCTGTTATGGAAGTTAAGGACGGTAGTGTTGATTTTGAAAATGTTTCTTTCTCTTACAATCATAAAGCAAATAATCTTGTTCTTAATGATATATCGGTTTCGATTAAGAGTGGCCAGGTTGTTGGAATTATTGGCGGAACTGGATCTTCTAAAACTACATTTGTCTCTTTGATTCCTCGTTTGTATGATGCATTCCGTGGTTGTGTAAAAGTTGGCGGTATTGATGTTAAAAAATATGACATGACTACTTTGCGTGATAGTGTTGCCATGGTTTTGCAGAAGAATGTATTGTTCTCTGGCTCTATTAAGGAAAATCTGAAATGGGGAAATGAAAATGCAACGGATGAAGAAATTATAGAAGCTTGTAAAGCAGCAGATGCAGATTCCTTTATTTCTTCTTTCCCTGATGGTTATGAAACTGAATTAGGGCAGGGCGGTGTAAATGTTTCTGGTGGTCAAAAACAGCGTATTTGTATTGCCCGTGCTCTGCTTAAAAAACCAAAGATTTTGATTTTGGATGATAGTACTTCTGCTGTTGATACTGCAACGGAAAGTAGAATTCGTGGTGCTTTGAAAAATCTTGCACCAGATACAACAAAAATTATTATTGCTCAGAGAATTTCTTCTGTAAAAGATGCTGATGTTATTTTTGTTCTTGATGATGGAAAACTTAGTGGTTTTGGTAATCATGAACAGTTGCTTGAATCTAATAAGATTTATAGAGAAGTATTTGAAAGTCAGCAACAAGGTTCTGGTGATGCAGACCTTGAAGGAGGTGAATAATGCCACCACGACAGAAAGGTTTTGGAAAACCTAAAAATACTAAAAAAACAATTAAAAGAATTCTGGAATATATGGGAAAATTTAAGGCCTTGTGGTTTTTAGTTTTTCTTTGTGTTTTAATTAGTGCAGGTGCTGGTGTTGCAGGTAGTTATTTTATTAAACCTGCATTAAATAATCATATTATCCCATTGGCTCAGTTAGTTGCAGAAGGTGCTGATAATTCTGTTATTACTGCAAAAATATTTGATTTTGCAAAATCGCTGATTGGGATTATTGTAGTATTTCTTTGTGGAGTTGCAGCATCTTATTGTAACTCAAGAATGATGCTTCAGATTTCTACAACTTTGCTTTATAAAATCAGATGCGATTTGTTTACACATCTAGAAAAATTGCCAATCAAATATTTTGATGCTCATACTCATGGTGAATTAATGTCACGTTTTACAAACGATACTGATACTTTACGTGAAATGATGAGCCAGACTGTACCTCAGTTATTATCTTCTATCATTACAGTAGTTTCGGTTTTAGTAATGATGATTGTTTTAAGTCCTATGCTTACTATTGTAATGATTCTTACTATGTTTTTAATAGGAATGATAATTGGATTTGTTGGTAAACGTTCTGCAAAAGCATTCCGTGAAAATCAGAAATGTGTTGGTGAATTAAATGGTTTTATAGAAGAGATGGTTGAAGGCCAGAAAGTAATAAAAGTATTTAATTATGAAAATAAGGCTGAAACTAGATTTGATACTTTGAACAATAATTTAAGAAAAGCCGGTACTGATGCTATGACATATGGTGGTATTATGGGACCAATTACAAATAATATGTCTCATATTCAGTACGCAATTGTAGCTATTATTGCGTCCTCTTTTATGATTCTTGGGCAAAGTCATGCAGGTTTATTAAACTGGTTTACAGGTATGCTGGATCTTGGTACTATTGCTGCTTTTTTACAGTATACTAGAAGTTTTACGCAGCCTATTAGCACGATGAGTATGCAGGCAAACAGTGTTTTAAATGCTCTTGCTGGTGCAGAAAGAATTTTTGCTGTTATTGATGAAAAGGAAGAAGTTGATGATGGTAAATATGTTCTTGTAAATGCTTATGAAGTAAAAGAAGATGGTAAAGATCGTCTTGTTCAGTCTTTTGCTGCTACCGGAGAATGGGCTTGGAAAGATCCTGCTGATAATTCTTTGACTAAACTTAGTGGTGAAGTAATTTTTGATCATGTGACATTTGGTTATACTCCAGAAAAAACTGTTTTACACGATGTTTGTATTCATGCAAAACCTGGCATGAAAATCGCTCTTGTAGGTTCTACTGGTTCTGGAAAAACAACAACAATAAATCTTTTATCTCGCTTTTATGATGTAGAACCTGAAAATGGAAAAATAACATACGATGGTTTTCCTTTAAATGATATTTCTAAGGGGGCATTAAGAAAGTCTCTTGGAATGGTTCAGCAGAATACACATCTTTTTACTGGTACTATTAGAGAGAATATCCGTTATGGAAATCTGGAAGCCAGCGATGCTCAGGTTTATGCGGCTGCAAAGCTTGCCAATGCCGATAGCTTTATTCGTCATTTAGAAAATGGATATGATACTGTAATTACAGGTGACGGTGGAAGTTTAAGTCAGGGACAGCGCCAGCTCTTAGCCATTGCCCGTGCGGCAGTTGCAGATCCTCCTGTATTGGTTCTGGATGAAGCAACTTCTTCTATTGATACCCGTACAGAAAAATTAATTGAAGAGGGTATGGATTCTTTAATGAAAGGCAGAACTACTTTTGTTATTGCCCATCGTCTTTCTACTGTACGTAATGCTGATGAAATTATTGTACTTGAGCATGGTAATATTATTGAAAGAGGAACTCATGATCAGCTGATTGCTGCAAAAGGAAGATATTATCATCTTTACACTGGTAATCAGATTACTTTAGATGAATAGAATTTTTTGGGTCATAGAATTTTGGGGTCGTTGTAACTAGTTTTAAAATGCATTATAATTCTTGCTAGCATTTTTTAAAGGAAGGAATGAAAATGAAAGCAATTGAATTGGAAAAAGCATACGATCCTAAATCTTTTGAAGATCGTATCTACAACGACTGGGATTCTAAAGGTTATTTTAAACCTGCATCTGATGAATCATCACCTGTGCATTGTCAGTGTGAAAAATGTCAGGGCAATTATACAGTCGTCATTCCTCCTCCAAACGTAACTGGTGTTCTTCACATGGGACATGGTTTGAACAACACTCTTCAGGATATTGTTGTTCGCTACCACCGTATGAAGGGTGATAATACTCTTTGGGTAACTGGTACTGATCATGCTGGTATTGCTACTCAGAATGTTGTTGAACGTAAGCTCAAAGCAGAAGGTAAATCTCGTAATGACCTTGGCCGTGAAAAGTTTATTGAACGTACATGGCAGGTAAAAGAAGAACATCATAATATCATTGTAAAGCAGCAGAAAAAACTTGGTAACTCAACTGATTGGGAACGTGAACGCTTTACTTATGATGAAGGTTTAAGTGGTGCGGTTCGTGAAGTATTCGTAACTCTTTATGAACGTGGTCTTATGTATAAAGGTCAGCGCCTTGTAAACTGGTGTCCTCGTTGTGGAACTGCTCTTGCAGATGATGAAGTTGATCACGAAGATACTGCTGGTGCAATGTACCATCTTT
Organism: Treponema sp.; assembly: GCA_018385315.1. GTDB lineage: Bacteria > Spirochaetota > Spirochaetia > Treponematales > Treponemataceae > Treponema_D. The sequence continues at coordinate 4,661 of JAHAZJ010000085.1, forward strand.
ACTATGAATATGCTGATGGCTCTGGAAAAATTGAAGTTGCAACAACTCGTCCAGAAACCTTCTTTGGTGATACTGCTGTTGCTGTTAATCCTAATGATGAACGCTATAAGTCTATTGTTGGTAAAAAATTAAAGCTTCCATTAACTGGCAAAGAAATTCCTATTATTGCTGATGATTATGTTGATATGGAATTTGGAACTGGTATGGTAAAAATCACTCCAGCTCATGACCCTAACGACTGGGAAGTTGGAAAACGTCATAATCTGGAAGTAATTAATCTTTTAAATCCAGACGGAACTTTGAATGACAATGTTCCAGAAAAATATCGTGGAATGACATGTGCTAAAGCCCGTGCTCTTGTTATTGAAGATTTAACAGAGGCTGGTCTTTTTAAGTGCGAAGAAAAAATGAATCACTCAGTTGGTAAATGTTACCGCTGTAAAACTGTTGTAGAACCTTATTTGTCTGCACAGTGGTTCGTAAAAATGAAGCCAATGGCAGATAAAGCTTTGGCTGCATGGAAAGCTGGAGAAATCAAATTCTTCCCACAGAAATGGGAAAACACATACGAGCACTGGCTTACAGGTATCCGTGATTGGTGTGTAAGCCGTCAGATTTGGTGGGGTCATAGAATTCCTGCATGGTATTGTGAATGTGGTGAAACAATTGTAAGTCGTACAGATCCTACCTGTTGTCCAAAATGTGGTTCAAAGAATATTACTCAGGATCCTGATGTATTGGATACATGGTTCAGCTCATGGTTGTGGCCATTCAGTACTCTTGGTTGGCCAGAAAAAACTGCTGACTTGGAAAAATTCTATCCAACAACAGCTTTGGTAACTGCATACGATATCATCTTCTTCTGGGTTGCTCGTATGATTATGGCTGGTCTTGAATTTACTGGAAAAGTTCCATTCCACGATATTTATATTCATGGTCTTGTTCGCGATAAACAGGGACGCAAAATGTCTAAGTCTCTTGGAAACGGTATTGACCCTCTTGAAATTATTGATATGTACGGTTCAGATGCATTAAAGTTCACTCTTGCATTTATGTGTGCTCAGGGACAGGATATTTTAGTAGATAAAGATTCTTTCAAGCTTGGTTCAAGATTCTGTAACAAAGTATGGAATGCAAGTCGTTATTTGCTTGGTAATCTTGAAGGTCGTAACCTTGTTAGTGTAAAAGATTCTGATCTTACTGAACTTGATCGATGGATTTATGCCCGCTTGAACTTTGCTGCAAAAACAGCTCGTGAAGCTCTTGAATCATACCGTTATAACGATGCAGCTTCTGCTATGATGGAATTCTTCTGGAATGAATTCTGTGATTGGTATGTTGAAGCAACAAAAATCAACTTTAAGAATGGTGATGATGCAGAAAAAGATCGTCAGGCAACAGTTTTAATGGATATCCTTGAAGAATCATTAAGACTTCTTCATCCTTATATTCCATTTGTTACAGAAGAAATTTACAGCAAGCTTCCATTGGCGGATCTTGTTGCAACTCGCTCTAGTGATAATAAGATTGTTACATCAAGCACATATAATGGCATGTTAATTAATGCTCCTTATCCAGAAGTTGCTGCAAGTCGTGAAAATGCAGAAGTAGAAGCTCGTTTTGAGGTTCTTAAAGATTTGATTGGAAAGGTTCGTGCTGCAAAAGTTGACTGTGGTATTGATCCTGCAATCAAAATCAACATTGCTATCAAAATTGAAAAGGGAAGTGCGGCAGAAGTTGCTACTGAAAAAATTGAAATGATTCAGCTTCTTGGTGGTGTAGCTAAGGTTGACTTTACAGATGTAAAACCTGCTTCTTCTATTGGTACTGTAGGAAAAGGTTTTGAAGCATTTGTTCTTGTTGATGAAAATATCAATAAGGAACAGCTTTTGACTCGTTTCAAAAAAGCTATGGAAAAAGAACAGGGATATGCTAGAATGAGTGAAAACAAACTTAATGGTAATTTTGCTCAGCATGCTCCTGCAGAACTTGTTCAGGCAGAACGAGACAGACTTGCTGAAAGTCAGAAGAAAATTGCTACTTACGAAAGCTATATTAAAGAATTACAGTAGGATTTTTTTTCTGGGAGAGAATGATGAAAAAGCCTTTGATTTTTGGATTATTAATTATAATCACAATTTTATTTTCAGGTTGTTATGAAGGGAAAAATACTCCTTTTTATGATAGTGAATGGATTATGCAGAATGTAGATGGTAATAATCAGGCTTATTATCATCATCTTATTTTGAATCCTGATAAAACAGTAATGTTACGTAGTTCCTATTTTGATTCTACTAATATCATTGTTTGGACTGGAACTTATAAAATCAAATCAAAGAAAATCATTTTCAATTTTACAGAATGCAGCCGTTATGAAAATGGACAAAATGTTGGTCAATATAGTGATAAGAGATTAATCAATTATTACAAGGGGGAATATTTTTATTCTTTAGGATTAATTGGTGATACTGAAGAGACAAAAAAATATCATTTGCAATTAATAAGACCAGAAAGTGTATTTTATGGAGAAACAAAGGATATTTACGGAAATTATTTTGAGGATTTTGTAAAGGTTGATAAACTTATTAAACCTGAGGAATAAATACTTTTTTAGAAAAGACCATTCTTATATAAACAAATATAATCAACTGTGATATAATCTTTTGTAATAATTATGAACAAACGAAAATACGAAATGAAAACAGAACGCTCGTCTAAAATGGCTACTGAACAAATGCAGCAGTTAAGTGATATGCGTCTTGCTCCTTTCATGCAGCTTGCAACAGGATTAATTGGAAAAGCTCGTCATGCTGGTGGAAATATGTTCCGTCATCAGATGGATACGCTGGCGATTTTAATTGATTATGGATATATTGATCCTGTTTTACTTAAAGCTTCAATCGTCCATGATACAGTTGAGGATATTCCTGGTTTTGATCGAAATTTAATCATTAATGCAGATGAAGATGGACAGGATGTTTTAGATTTAGTCCTGGAAGTAACACGTCGTGACGATGAAGATAAAAAACAGTTTTTGCATAGAATCTTAGACACAGGTAGTCAGAAAGCAAAAGTCTTAAAATGTGCAGATCGTATTTCAAATATGATTTCTCTTGGATATGTTACAGATCCAAAATTTATTGAACGTTATTGTGATGAAACTGAGTTTTTTCTTTTGCCTATGGCTTTGGAAATTGATTTTAATATGTATCAGGAATTGATTAATCTTATTATGACGCGACGCAGATATCTTGAAGAGGGAGGATATTTCGATAATAGAAGTAAGCCTACAACAAGTGCTGATAGTAATAAATAAGATACGAGTTTTTTTCTATAGACTAATTCAATCAAATTCAGTATTTTAATAGTATCAAATTTAATCTAATTTTTTAGGAGATATAACATGGCAGTTAGAGTTGCTATTAATGGTTTCGGCCGTATTGGTCGTTTGGCTTTCCGTCAGATGTTTGAAGCTGATGGATATGAAGTAGTTGCTATCAACGATTTGACAAGCCCAAAAATGCTTGCACACCTTTTAAAGTATGATACAGCACAGGGTGGTTTCTGTGGAAAAATCGGTGAAGGAAAACACACAGTTTCTGCTACTGAAGATTCTATCATCGTAGATGGAAAAGAAATCAAAATCTCTGCTGAAAAAGATGCAGCTAACTGTCCATGGGCAGCTAACAAAGTAGACGTAGTTCTTGAATGTACAGGTTTCTACTGTGCAAAAGACAAGGCTGCTGCTCACATCACAGCAGGTGCTAAGAAAGTTGTAATTTCAGCTCCAGCTGGAAACGACCTTCCAACAATCGTTTACAATGTAAACCACAAAACTTTGACAAAGAACGACAACATTATTTCTGCTGCTTCTTGTACAACAAACTGTTTGGCACCAATGGCTAAAGCATTGAATGACTATGCTCCAATCCAGTCTGGTATCATGTCTACAATCCATGCTTACACAGGTGACCAGATGATTCTTGATGGTCCACAGCGCAAAGGTGACCTCCGCCGTTCACGTGCTGGTGCTCAGAACATCGTTCCAAACTCAACAGGTGCTGCTAAGGCTATCGGTCTTGTAATTCCTGAATTGAACGGAAAATTGATTGGTTCTGCTCAGCGTGTTCCAACACCAACAGGATCTACAACTATCCTTACTGCTGTTGTAAAAGGTAAAGATGTAACAAAAGAAGGAATCAACGCTGCAATGAAAGCAGCTAGCACAGAATCTTTCGGTTACAACGAAGACGAAATCGTATCTTCAGACGTTATCGGTATGAAGTTCGGTTCATTGTTCGATGCAACACAGACAATGGTATCTAAGATTGATGACGATACTTACCAGGTACAGGTTGTTTCTTGGTACGACAATGAAAACTCTTACACATCTCAGATGGTAAGAACAATTAAATACTTCTCAGAAAATTGCTAAGTATAAGATTCTAATTTAGAGTTTAAAAAAGGTCAGACTTTGTCTGGCCTTTTTTCATTTAACTAAGATGCTGAGAAGTATTTAATTGTTCTTTCGATAGGCGCGTAAAAATCCTGCGCACTGCTCGGATTTTCTGCTAAGGTCCTTTACAATCAAATACTTCTCTGAAAACTGCTAAGTTTAGATACTTGATTTAAGAAGAAAAAGCTCTCGCGCTGCGAGAGCTTTTTTTTTATGTATTGTATTTTATGGGTGATTTTAATATTATGTGATATATTCAATTATTTATGAACTTTTATAGGAGAAAATGGTAATGAAAAGTTAGAAGAAAGTATTTTTTTGTTTAGCATTATGTTTGTTAGCAACAAGTGTTTTTTCTCAGGAATCAGATGAAAATACTAACATTATGGGTGGCCTTGATGGTGTATTTGATAGAGCTGATTATGAAGAACAGGCTAGTAATCCAGAGGTTGCATATGCTGTTGTAGACCAGTTGGTTCAGTCAATTGGTGCTGGTGAAATTACAGATTTATATTTATTAGACGAAGAAACTTCTGATGATGAAGATTTTGCTATTACAGAGGAACTAAAAGAATATGTTTCTGCTAATTATAAGGTAAAAAATAATCAGGGATATTCTTTTGTAGTTATTAGAAGTCAAAGTGAAGAAGGAATTGACGGATGGATTGCTTTCTACCATTACAGTAAGAAAGCAAAACCTGCCGATTTGTATTATATTTATTATTTCTGCATTGAATTCTAACTTATTATTCAGTTAGATTTTTTAACATATCGACTGTCTGGTAACCTACTGCAGTTCTAGACAGTTCACCATTTTTAAAAACAGCCAGAAAAGGAATGCTCATAACGGTATATTGCTCAGCTAATTCTGGTTGTTCATCTACATTTACTTTACAGACTTTAATGGAAGGATTTTCTTCTGCAAACTCTTTTAAAACCGGAGCCTGCATTTTACAAGGTCCACACCAATCAGCCCAAAAATCTACTAAAACTGTTTGTTTTTGATTAATAACTTCGTTTTGAAAGTTTTCTTTTGTTAATAATGTTTCCATGGTTATTTCCTCCTGGATTATTTATACATTAAGTATAAGTATAAAAAATCCAAAAGGCAAACTATTAATGATTGCAAACAAAATCACAGAAGGCACAAATATCTTCTGTTTTTCCTGGGAATTCTATACCTTGTTTTTTTAATTCTTTTATTTTTTTTGAAAGACCATCTTTAAAACATGTTTTAATCATTTCATTTTTTGATGATTGATGCATTACAGTATCAAAATCCTGTTTGATGTTTCCAATAAAGAGTTTTTCATTTTCGTTAGCGAATCCACAACAAGGGGCAATATTTCCATCTGGATGTATATAAAGAACCTGGCCAGGTCCTTCGCAATAATCATCTTTAAACCATTTATCACTTTTCCATGCCCGTGTATCTTTTGATGCAAAGGATTGAGGTTGCCTTTCAATAGGAATGAATATGGTATTATTTTTTATGATTATTGTTCCAATGCCAGTTGTTTTGTCCAAATCTTTTTCAATTGTACAATCAAACTCTCTTGCAAGAATATCAAGATTTGTGATGTCTAATGAGAATTTTGATACAACGGATTGCATTTGTAATGTTGTACCATCAAAAATTTCAAAAACTGCAGAACAAAAGTCTTTTAATTGTGTTATTTTTTGACCATGAAAAGAATCAAAACTAAGTCCAATTTTTCCATCATATCCTGCATCGCGAAGGGCTTGAAGAGTGGAATAAAGTTCTTCTTTAGTTTTCCACCAAATGCCGTTTGTCATGATTCTATCAAACATGAAGGCATTATCAACAGCATATTTTATTACATCCAGGAGAAAATCTAACTGAAGAAATGGTTCTCCACCTGAAAAACCAATTTGACGGATTGTACTGCCTTTACAAGATTCTAAAAAATGAATTGCATCTTGAGAAGATAATTTTATGGGTTTTCGTGTTATAAAACAATGAGGACAATGTAAATTACATTCATTAGATGCTGCAAAAATTACTTCTTCTGGAAAAAAATTTGTTTTACTCATCTTATTTAACCTGTATTACAGAAACACTTCTTCCATCTTTGAGAAATGTTCGCTCTGGATTTGTTGTATCTAAAACTGGAGTTAATCCAATATAATAATTGTAAAAATATTTACCATCGGCTAATGGTAGTTCAAGCTCGTAAAAACCAGGAGCTGTTTCTTTTAGCTGATAAATCCATGGATCCCAGTTACAGAAGGTTCCCGCAATTCTAACAGTTTGTCCACTTTCTCCTTTATAAATAAAATGTACTGTAGCTCTGTCAGTAACTTCTGTATTTCTAATAATGCCCTGAGCATCTGAAACTTTTGAAAAATATAAATTAACTGAATCATCATATTCTTTTTCAGGATTTGTTGGATCTGTTGTCCAAAGTCCATCAATTACAATTCTATATTTGATTTCTGAAATTTTATGTGTTCGTTCATAACAATAAAAAAGATGCTGTGGTGTTTTATTTCCATCTTCATCTGTTGAACATTGCAATTTGTAGGGATGAATTATTTGATAATCTTCGAAATCAAAAGCAATACCCACATAACGGTTTTTTGGATCTGCAGTGAATATGATATAATCATCTGTAATTACAGGTGCGGTAGGTCCTTTGATTTCTCTTAAAATTGTGTCTAATTCATAAGGTCTGTATTTTATAGGCTCTGCGGAAAAAAGAGAAAGTCCTGATGAAAGTAAGAATAATGCGGAAATTGTTTTTATAAAATGATTCTTTTTCATACTAAAATTTTCGGTTAAATTTCTTATAAGTTTATAAATTTATAATAGTAAATAATGGTTTTTTAATGTAAAGTCCATGCTGATTTTTTCCGTAGATATATATGGACAATCAAAAGGAATGTAGGGTAAAATTAAAGAAGTATGCCAGGCTTAAATCAGCTTAAACAATTCAATAACGATATTCTGTCTCTTGGTGATGAAATTACACTCCGCGCTAGTCGTGGAGAAAAGCCTGTCAGAGTTCCTCTTCCTAAAGGGGTTCCTGAAAAAGATGACTCAGAAGACTTTGTTCTGGGAATGCCAGAAATTGCTGCAATTGAAGAAAGTTCGCCTGTAGATGAAGATCTTTCTGATATTACTGGTATTAGTTCTTCCAACAAGAAGGATTCTGGGGAAAAAGAAGCCGATGCTCCATCTTTTGAAGCTCCAGATTTGTCTGCATTATTAAATCCAATTGCAACTGAAGATAATTCTGTGGATATGGGCATGCCAGATTTATCCCAATTCATGGATGAACCGGAAGAAGAAGAATTTGTTCAGGAAGAAATTGAACCAGAAGAAATCTCTGTTGCTGATATGGGACTAGATGCTCTTTTATCTGGCTCTGGCTTTGATGGTTCTGAAGGTACTGGTGTCGAAGAAAAACAGGAAGAAACTGAACCAGAAAATTATTTTTATGATGATATAAATACAACTCCCTCAAAGGATGAAATATCTGATATAGAAGAAATTCAAGAGCTTGATAATGTTTCTGATGGGCTGGAAGAGCCTCTTGATGAACCAATGGAAGATATTGGTCCTGCAACTACTTCTGGAGATGCTCTTTCTCTTGATGAAATTATGGGAACCGGAACTCCAGATTTGGAAAACAAGGTTCCTGAAATTGAAGATGCCCCTTCTGTTGAAGATTTTGACCTTCCAGAATCAACTGACAGTTTTGAAATGGATGCTCCATCAGAAGCTTTTGATTTTGACTCACCTGAAAATTTAGATGAACCTGCTGACTTAGATGATCCTGCTGACTTAAATGAACCTGCTGACTTAAATGAACCTGCTGATTTTGATGTGCCAGAAGCTTTTGAAGAAACAGATTCTCCTGAAGCCCCTGATGCAGATTTTGATTCTCCAGAAGCCCCTGCTGATTTACCAGAAGAAGAAAAATTTGAAGCAGCAGAGGTATCTGATTTATCAGAAGATTCTTCTGGATTAGATGATGCTCTTCCTGGTTTGGATGATTTTGCATCTGATGTAAATGCAGAAATGCCAGACTTTAAAGAAGAAATTGAAGCTGCTGGCGATATGGATTTTTCTGGAGATGAAGCAGACTTTGGGCTTGAAGATGCAGATTCAAATGAGCCTGTAGAAATTTTTGATACAACAGGAATGGACGAAGATATTGATTTTGGAATTCCTGATACAGATGCACAGCTTAATGGAGACGGTGATTTCCAGATGGGTAATGCAGATGACTTTGCAATGGAAGGCTCTGATTTTGAAATTCCTGGTTTCTCCGATGTTTCAACTATTAACGAAAAGACTGCAAAAGCTGCTTCTCAATCTGCGGCAGAAAAAGCAAAACATCTTGATGTTCCAGATTTTTCTGGAGCAAAAGAAGGGGATTCCATTCCTGAAAATGCACTTTCTGATGAACAATATAAAACTTTCTTAAAAAATCTTGGTGAATATCCTTTAAATGTTCGTTTGGCATTTGAAAATCTTATTGTTCAAGATGAATTTACTGATGATGCTGAATTTGAAATTATTCAAAAGATTTTAAATAAGGCACCATCACGTCAAGTTGCTGCTTCATTGGAAAAAATGCTGGATATTTCTATTCCAGTACCTAGAGATTTTGAACATCGTACTGCAGAAGAATATGAGGCTTATAAAAAATCTATTTCTTATCAGCTTAGAAACAGAATTCTTCCTGGTATTTTATGTGCAATGATTCTTCTTGTTGCAGGATGGGGATTGTTCAATTTTGGTAAATATTGTGTTGTTTGGCCTTTAAAAGCAAATAGTCTTTACAAACAGGGATATGCCTTGCTTGAAGCAGATGAATATCCTCAATCTGAAGATTATTTTGAAAGGGCTGCCAAGTATAAGATGAAAAGAAAATGGTTCTTTACTTATGCCCGGGGCTACAGAGATAAAAAACAATATCAACGTGCAGAACGCATGTATAAATATATTTTAAGATATTTTAATCATGACAAAGAGGGTGGTCTGGAATATGCAGATATGGAATTAAACTATCTTGCTAATTACGAAAAAGCCGAAGAAGTTCTTCGTCGTGAGGTTCTGGATTATCATATTAATGATAAAGATGGAATTTTAATGTTAGGGGATGTTTTCCTAGAGTGGGGAACAGAAAAAGATCCATCTAAATTTGCAGATGCTAAAGAGCAATATAACACTTATTACCAGTATTTTGGTTCTTCAAATACAATCAACTCTCGCTTTATGAAATATTTCATTAGAACGGATAATTTGGAAAATGTTCTTGGTTATAAAGAAATGTTTGAACCAAAAGAGAAGAGTTTAAGTTCTGATGATTGGACTGAATTAAGTGGTTATCTTTTGGAAAAATTGTATGGGGATCTTTCGCCATCAGAAGAGTATTTACGTGAAAGGATTGAAGGTGTTAGAAAATTATTACAACGTGCAGTAATAACAAATCCTGAAAATCCTATTGCACTTTATAATTTGGGAAAATATTACGTTTACACAAATGAAACTGTTAGGGTTGAATCAACATTAAATGCGGCTATTGAAAAATTTAATAATGCAACTCATATAAAACCAAAAGATCTTTATAAGTTTATTGATTCTTATAGATTACTTGGTGAAAATTATATTAAGACCTTGGATTATTTAAGAGCCCAAGAGCAGTTTACAAATGGAATCACTCTTTATACTAAAGAAAAAGAAAATGCTGGCTTTAAAGGTAATGAACAGATTGGTCATCTTTATGCTGATTTAGGTGATATTAATTATTTTGTTGCCGCAGATTATGATAATGCTGAAAAAAATTATAACGCAGCAATTGAATTGAATTACGATAATTCAAAAATCCGCTATAGAATGGGTTATATTGATTATAAAGATAAAGATTATCTTTCTGCATTGGCTTCATTTATAAAAGCGGGCGAAGGTATAAAACAGGAAGAGAATCTTCTTTTGGCAATGGGTAATACTCTTACATTAAGAAATGATGATATGGCTGCAGAAGGCTATTATTCACAATTGCTTGAAAAACTTAATGCTTCTATTGCGAAAGATGCTGGTTCATTATTGCCACAGAGTAATTCAAAAGACAATGAATTAATAACTAAGTATTTGTATGCAACTAACAATGCAGGTGTAAATCTTTATAAAGTTGCAAAAAGAACTGGAGACAGTAATTTAAATGCACAAGCTATTGTACAATTGCAGGAATCTTTAAGAGCGTGGGATGCCCTTACTCGAAATCAGGTTTCAATGGTAAGGCTTGGCGGAAGTAATCTTGCAGAAGAAAATATTAAGTATATTACTCATTCTATTACAGAATTTGAACCTTCGATTTATTTGGATATTCCAAAAACTCTTTATGTAGACGAAGAATTTTAATATAATCTAAGAGTAGTACCTATTCATTAATTATGAGCGTTGTTTTAAAAGAAATTATTAGAAAATCAATTCATTTATGTAGTGGTTTTATCCCTCTTCTTCTTTTTAATTTTTATTGGCCAACAATTGTATTATTAGTTTTTGCTGTAATATTTTATTCTATTTGTGAACTATTAAGAATGAAAGGATTTGTAATTCCGTTAGTGTCTAAAATTACAGAGGCTGCAGCAAGAAAACGTGATGAAGATAAATTTGTTTTGGGTCCAGTTACATTGGTATGTGGTATTTTAGTTGCTGCATTAGTTTTGCCATATGATGCTGCCAGAGTTGGCATATTTGCCCTTGCTTTTGGAGACGGTTGCGCCAGTTTGGTTGGTAAGACAATTGGAAAGATAAAAATTCCTCACATGGGCGGGAAAACATTAGAAGGCTGTCTTGCTTGTTGTATCGCTGTATTTATTGCAACATTTTTTGTAACAAATAATGCACTGCTTAGTCTTTTTATTGGCTTATTTACAATGGTAATAGAAGTTTTACCACTATTTGATTTTGATAATCTTATTATTCCTGTGTCTGTAGGTTCATTATTTCTGGTATTAACAAAGTTATGTCCGTTATTTTATTAATCAGTCCAAAGGTATTGATTATGTAATTCTTTTATAAAGAAAACACTTCCCATTGTAAGGAATAGGGTTGCCACAATTACCATAGCAATGTTTACTGAATGTCTTACAGCATGATATCCAATCATTAAGAAAAGTAATCCAAAGGTTGTTTTCTGATCGTAAGTGCGTTGTTTGTTATAAAGAAAATTAATCAGCAGGGTTAAGCCGTAACAAATTATAGTGTAAGTGACTATTATTTTTTTAAAACTATAAGCAACAGTAAAATTAAAAAGATTTTTTGTTGTATTTAATGGGATAAATACGGCTGTAAAAATTGCGATGAAAATAACGATTGCAACCAATTTTTCTGTATCTTGTTTTTGTTCGTTGAATGAATGAATGCACATTATGAGTAAAGAAGCTGGTGTTAAAAGCGTAGAAACAAGGCTGGCATTTCCGCAGAATAAGAAAAGTGGAGAATAGGTATTTTGCAGGTTAAATGCTGGAATCCACAATCGAAAAGAATCTAGTAGTCCTGCAAAAATAAATAATGCAAAAAAGAGAACTTCGGAAGACTGAGTATTTACAAAGCTTCTGTATGTAACATATGTACCAACAATGGCAAACATAAGCTGGAGAAAAATTCCAATCACAATATAAAGTTGTTGAATTTTAAAAATGAAGAAACCTGTTCTTTCACTGTTATAAAGCATGGAAAAAGGCAGCACTTGTGTCTTAATTGAATGAGCAAGGATAAGGGAGTTCAAGATAAGGAAGCCAATGGACAACCAGAGGAGGGCAAGAATCATTCGATTTCTGTTTTTTAAAGTCATATTTAAATAGTAATATGTTCAGAAATAATAGTAAAGAGTAAAAAAAACATTCCGAAAATAAAATAAGTGTATTGTTTTATTTCGTTTTGGGAGGATTAAAACATGAAAAAACTTCTTTCTGGCATTTTGCTTATGACAATCACTTTGGCAGCTTTGTGTGCTGGTGATGTTGCAACCTTTGTTGATAAAGGTTTTTCTGAAGATGGAAAGTATTACATTTTTGGTCAATATGGTCGTACTGATAAAAAATATCAGGGATGGGCAGAAATCTATCAGGTTGATATTTCAAAAAATGATTATGTAGATGGTGGTGTTTTCAGAACAAAACCAAGTGCTGTAACATCAGATAAAAATGGCATTCAGGTTTATGAAGCACTGGAAGCTAAAAGCTATTACTACTTCAAAAATATTAAAACAAAGAAAGCTGATGCAGATCACGTTCTTTATGTTTGTGATGATGTAAATAAAACTGGTTCTGATAAAATTGTTTTTAAGGATTTTAGAACCGAGGATGTTGAGAATGCAGATTCATATTCTATTCAGCTTGTTTCGACTGTAATTAACAGTGGTAAAAATGTAAAATCATCATTTTATATTCTTGTTGAAAAAAAAGATAAAGATGGAAAAGTAATTGCCTCTAAAAAAGTAGGCTCCCCTGATATTGTTAGAAAGGGAATTTGTGATTATAAGATTGAAAGAATCATGTGTGATGAAAGTGAACAGAAGTTTATTTTTATTGTAGAAAAGATTCTTGAAGATGAAACAGGAATTTCAATCAGATATATGGTTGAGGCTGCAGAAATTGATTAAAAATTTGTAAAAAAAATAAAAAAATCTTCCGTTTTTTAAATAAAAAAGCATTATTAAAGATAGAGAAAAATCCTGTGCATTTAGCATGGGATTTTTTTTTCCTAAATATATTGTGTTTGTACTGGAGGTTAATATGAGCACTAAGATTCGTAATGTTTTTTTATTTTGTTTTGAGACTTTAATGATTATTGGAATTACCTTATTGTGTGTTTTGCCATTTTCTTGCAAAGTAACTGAAAGTGGAATAAAGATTCTTGATGGTGATTATGTATGTCCTAAATTGCTATATTACAATGTTATGGATTCAAAAAATGTGAAAATAGGTTTTTCTGAACCTGTCGCATTAAAATCTCATGTTGTTTCTACTGATTCTGAAAAAAGGATTCCTACAAGTGTACTGTCGGATGAGTTTAAAAAAGATGTGACAATTATTTTTGATAAAGAAATGATTGTGGGTGAAGAATACCAGTTTGTTGGTGTAGTAAAAGATGAATTTGGAAATTCACTAACATTAGAATTGCCTTTTACAGGTTATAATCCACGAGTTCCTAAATTAATAATAACTGAAATTCAAACTGTTACAGTTTCGAGTAGAACAAAAGCAGAAATAGAAAACGATATGTATAAAAATGAGTTTATAGAATTTGTTGCCTTATCTGATGGAAACTTATCTGGAATTGATTTGTTCAGTGTTTATGATGGTGAAGATAGAATTTTCAATTTCCCGGCGGTTGAAGTAAAAAAAGGTGAAGTATTTTTAGTTCATTTTAGAAATAAAGGTAATGGTTGTTATAATGAAGATTCTGATAATCTTAGTTTAGCTACGGCTCCTTATTCAAAAAATGGAGTTCGAGATTTTTGGATTGACAATCCTGATACAGCCCTCGGAAATAAAACTGATGTGATACTTTTAAGAAATACAGCAAATGGGAAAATACTAGATGCATTAGTGTATAGTGAAAGTAAGTATGAAGATTGGGCTTCCAAGTTTGAGGATTATATATATACGTTAAGTAAAACTAATATATATGATTCTTTGAGCTGCTGTGATGTGATTAATGGCGATGAAATGGGTAAAACGAAAACACTTCAAAGAACTAATGCTAAGGAAATTTTAAGAAAATTTATTGAAAATGAAGATTCAGAATATCCTGTACGAAATGAAGTATCTGCTTGGGTAGTAACTGATAATTCTGCAGGTTCTTTATGATGAAATTTTATTAGTCTTTAAAAAACAAAATAATTATGTTAAAGTTTCCCTATGGTAGAATTATTAGCTCCTGCGGGAAACATGGAATCATTAGATGCTGCAATTGGTGAAGGTGCAGATGCAGTATATTTAGGTTTAAAGAGTTTTAATGCACGTTTACGAACCACTAACTTTGCTTGGAATCAGTTTGGTGCAACCATAGACGCGCTTCATAAGCAGAATAAGAAAATTTATGTTACTGTTAATACAGTTTGTGAAGAACGTGAAACAGAAAGACTATATCGTTTCTTGTCATATTTAAATGAAATGAAACCTGATGGCTTAATTGTTCAAGATTATGCTGTAATGCGTCTTGCTCAGGAGTTTTTCCCAAATCTAGAATTACATGCTTCGACTCAAATGAATGTGGAAAGTGCTCATGGTGTTCGTCTGTTACAAAATGCAGGTGTAAAAAGGGTTGTTCTTGCTCGCGAATTAGGATTGGATGAGATTCGAAAAATTAAGAATGAAACCGGAGCAGATTTAGAAGTATTTGTACATGGTGCTTTGTGTGTTAGTGAATCGGGACTATGTTTATTTTCTAGTTTTCTTGGTGGAAAATCTGCAAATCGCGGTATGTGTGCTCAGGCTTGTAGACGTTATTATACAGCTGAAGTGCCAGGCGGAATTAAGCAAGGATATTATTTTTCTCCATGTGATTTGCAGCTTATAGATCAAATTCCTGATTTGATAGAGGCGGGTGTCAATTCGTTTAAAATTGAAGGACGAATGAAAAGTGCAGAATATGTTGGCAGTGTTGTTGCGGCTTATAGATATGTAATAGATCATTATAAGGAAGATAAAAAGGGTGCAATTGCTGCAGGAAAACGTATGCTGGCATCCGATTTTGCACGTTCCAAAACATCCTATTGGTATGGATTTAATTCTTTAGAAGAGGGTATTGATAATGCTGCAACTAAAATATTAAATCCAGACCAGGCAGGTGGAACTGGTATTTATCTTGGCAAAATTGCATCATTAAAACCAGCCCCAAAAGAACTGGTGGAGGCAATCAATCAGAGTAGAGTTCCTACCGATGAACCTCCATTAAGATTGCAAATGGCAAATTTAAAAGGTGGCTCATATGATCCTGATCCAGGTGATTCTATTCGTATTCACAAAAAAGATGATACAGGTCGCGTTAGTCATAAAATACGTAGTGTTGAAGTAGAAGATGACGGTAAACGATGGATAGATATACCTGCAGGTTATTCAGTAGGTGATAGTGTTTATCTTTTACAAATTAAATCAAGTTCAAAAAGATATTCTCGTGTTGTAACTGCAGATTTAAGCAAATACAGGAAACAGCCAAAAGATGAACTACTCCCTATCTTGGATTTAACCCCTGTTGCTCAAAAAGAACTTCAGTATTTTCCAGATGGAGTTTATGTACAGGTTTCATCAATTGCAGATGTTTTCATTGTTCAAGGGCTTAATCCTGTTAGAGTAATATTGGAATATAATTCAGAGACATCATACGACTTATTAAATCATAAGACTGTACTTCCATTTTCAAAAAAACAATTGTATATCTCTTTAGATCCTTTCTGTTCTGCTTTGCAGGAAGATAAATTAAAGGAAGAGCTTTCTAAGTTAATCGATGACGGATATACTAATTTTGTTGTAAATAATCTTGCTCATATTCAAATGTTAAAAAAGAAAAATGTGAATATGATTGCTGGTCCATATTTGTATACATTCAATCGATGGGCTGTATCATGGTTAGAAAATCAAAATATTGGTGCCTTTATTATGCCATATGAAAATTCTCGCAGAAATCTTGAAGCAACATATGATGAAAAGGTGCGCTCAAGAGTATTAGTTCCTGTTTTTGCATATCCAGCATTATTTAGAATGAGATTTAAATTACCATCTGATTATGATTTTACATATTTTGAAGATAAAGAAGAAACTGTATTCAAAGTAAATTCAACACCTGATGGCTCTTTTGTAATGCCAGAGCAACCATTCAGTATTCTTGATAAAGTCAACTTTATTACTTCATCAGGTTTTAAAAAGGTTCTTATTGATTTCTCAAAAACTAAAGTAACAAGAAGCCAGATTAAAGCAATTACAACATCAATGGCAAAATCTCAACCTTTACCAGATGTTTCTCGTTTTAATTGGAAGGACGGCTTCTATAATCCACAACAGCTGGAAGAATATAAGGCAGCAGCAGAAAGAGCTGCAATTAAGAAGAGTAGTTCTCAAAGAACATATCGACCTAATCGCAGCAAGAAAAAGTAAATAAGAGTTACAGAATTAGAAAACTGTTAATTCTTTTTCTTTTTTTGAAGATTCCTCAGAAGATGATTCTTTATCATCCTTCTGAGAATCGTCCTTCTTGAAAATTGGCTTATATTCCAGATGCTCAGCTACGACGAAAACCTTACTGACATTTTTACCATCAGAATCTTTCCATCTGTTTTGTTTTAAGCGACCAACCACACGAACCCCACGACCTTTTGTTGTATACTTTTCACAATACTCAGCAACTTTCCCGTAAGCTTCAATCTCAAAAAAAGACACTTCTTCTGTTCCGTTACCATCCTCGCCCTTCAAAAAGCGATTCACTGCTAATGGAAATTTACAAACTTTAAAACCCTTCGCAGGTTCAGAAAATTCTGCCTGACGAACAACGTTTCCTTCAAGAATAATTGAGTTTAAATGATTCATACGTAACTCCTATTTTTACATAATCTTTTTGTGTATGGCCAAAACACTTTAGAAGCAAAAAACTTCCTGTTATAGTAATTGCTTTTTTATGTAAAAAAGGACCATTTTTGAGAAAAAAATTTAAAAAAAATGTGAATTTTTTCAAAAAAAACTGATTTTTATCAGAATATGTAAGTTTTTTTCGTAAAACCTTAGTTTGTATTACTTACAAGACGCAAAATATATAAAGCTACGTACTCTTTAAGAGCTTTTTCTTCACCAATTTTTTGCATATTTGGAGTTTTAACTAATGTTTCTGCAAGATTTTCTACCCGGTCTTTTGTAAAAGATTGTGCAGAAAGAGTTCTAACAACACGTCTTGTATAATCACGGATTAATGAATTCACATCCTCGGTGAGAGCAAAATTTGCTTCTTTAGTAATCATTTTATTCCATTGCTTTTGCAGGTAATTTAATTCACGATCAAGAGTAGAACCTTCTGGAATAAAATCGTTTGTAAGATTTTTAGCTTGTTCTGCAAGTGCTTCTTCTTTTGAAATATGCTTTTTTGGAGCTTCAGTTTTTTCTTCAAAAGGATTTTCAACAGCTTCTGTCTGATTTTGCGATTTTTTATTTTTTTTCTTAGAGCGGAATAGTGTGATTAACCATGAAATAATTGGAATTGAATAAATGAATGGTAAATCCATTTTTGCTTTTGACATAATTGCATCACTTGTTAAAAGTAAAAGTTCACTATAAGGTCTAAGTTGTCCATCAACAAAAGGTTGAAAACCTACGGTTGAAATATCATCACTTTTTTCCAATGATAACATTGTCATAAAATTTGCATTTAATAACGCATAAAGAACAGGAGAATTTTTTTCAACCTGTTGTTCCAGGCACTTTTCAAATTTTTTGTTATCTGTCATTTCTGGTAATTTTTCATAATTAAATAATGCGTTATACCATTTTTGAACAAGATTAGCTTCAATAGAATCATGAGCTTCATTACAAAGACGAACAACTAATGGTAATGCATTCTTTTTATAAACGTAATAGCGAGTTCCAGAATTAACCTTGAATACAAGTAAATCTGGTAATTCATTCTGTTTTCCATCTGTTGTAAGATTTTGCAAAGTATTTTTTAAATCATCCTCTGAAAACTGTCCGTAAAGTAATTTTCCATTCTGATCGTGAAATTTTAGAATCTGATTCATTGAATAGAAAAATGGAGCTTTTCCAAGTTGACTTTTTAATTCTTTTAGTGCTTCTTCTCGTTTTTTGTTTGTCTGGAATTTCTGTTTTAAATATGTACTATGAATTTCAGAAATCTGAATGGCTTGAAGAACACTTGTGTCTTCTGCTGAACGATCCTGAATTTTTTCAAAATCCTGACGCATATAATAACAGAGTTGGTTCCATAGATAATAATCATCACCTTCAGAAACATCCATTAAACCCGCTTGTGGTTTATCAATAAAGTGACCAAAGAAATTTTTTATTGTGATTTCTTTTGAAGGATTGGAAGATCTAAGTTTTTTTAAGAAATAATCGTGATATTCATCCTTCTTACAAACACGTATAATTTTTTTCTGAGCTGTTTCAAGCAATAATTCCATTGGTACACATGCTGGTAAAATAATTGAAGGCAGGTCTCTTGAAAAAACAATTATATGCAATAAAGGTGATTTAATATTTTGATTGGCAAGGGTCTGTGTTATATACAGTTCTGCCTGTTTTCTTTCAATAGCATTTATTGGGAACTTTTTTGGTAGTTCAGATTCTAAAGGATATGGTACAGCTTCGTTTCTCTGAATTTCTTTATATCGATTTGCATATTTAATTGAAAAGTTAGTTATGGAAACAATCATTTTTTTGTTTCTATTTGGAATTATAGCAGCCAGGTGTTTTTCTTCCAATCCTGCAAGCTCTGCTGTTACAGTATTTGTAGGATCGCCCAGATATTTTACAAGTTCTGCCTGTTCTTCCACATGATGTTCTGCGTATTTTTTAATATAAGCACAGAATTCATTTAAGTCGATGAAAGGTGACTTTTGTTTATCTGCGTAGAATCTAATGATTGAACTTAAATTTGAAGAAGTTGCCATATTCTACTATTATATAGCAAAAATTGTCCTTTTTCCACTTTTTTTTATAAAATCACATAAAATCTGTTAAATCAAAAAGGCAGGCACATATAATATGTACCTGCCATCATTAATAATCTTATAATGTTTATTCTGTTAATTCACAACTTCCAATGTCTATATCTGCATTAATGTATTTTTTATCAGAAACATCAGTTTTAATTTTTTTGCCGCTGTTTCCAAATGCATTTGTATCTCCAATAGAGCATTTGATATCTAGTGAATATGATGAAGGATCTTTTACGCCATTAACTTGCAAATCGCCAACATCAACTTCAAATTCACCTTTATTAAAGTCTACATTTTTAAGATTTATTTCACCAACATTAACATCAACATTAATTTTATCTGCAAAAAAGTCTGACAGATTTACTTCCCCAACATTTACGTCAATATCCAAATCAGAAAAAATAGTATCTTCTGGAACAGTAATTGTAACAGATGCATTATTGGAACCTACGTTTGTTTTTGATTTTCCAGATTGCTTAATCGAAAGAGTTCCCTTTGTTATTTTTATTTCTGGTACAAGCCATGCTCTGTTAGCAGAATAACTGTATTTAAAAGAGTCTCCTTTAACAATCTTAAAATCGCCAACTTTAATATCAGCTTCAATTCTATCAAAATTTTCCAAGATAATGTTACTTTCAGATTTATTTACAATGGGATCATTTTTATCTGAAGAAAAATTCATATGGAATTTTTCCTTAAGATTTTCAGCAAAACCTGAAATATGATACCAGCTTCCCCAGATAATACAAAATACTGTTATTGCACTAATAATAGCTATATAAATTGATTTTTTCATTATCATTCGTCTCCTTCTATTCCATAAATGCCTTTAATCATTGTCTGAACTACAGCTGCAATTGGCCAGATTATCCAGGTATGTTCCCAATTGAAAGTCAGAAAACTCCAGATAAGGTAAATACAAGTGATTGTTGACCAGTAAACATCCATGATAACTTTTACGACTTTATTATTGTATTTAACTTCACCATTGTTCTGTTTTGCTTTTTTTGAATAAGAACCACCAATTGTAGAAGCCGAATTGATGTTCAAGAGCATTTCATGCATATTGCTAACCTTGTTTGAGTAGATTAAGAATCCTACGCCCAAACCTATACAAATGAATAAAGATACACCAGAAATTGGGTCAGAAAAGTGAATTTTCATTTCATCCATAATGGCAGCAGGCACAAAGCAGAGCATACACAACAGAATTCCTGCAGCATGGAAAACACTGTATTTTGTTTTGAAGTTTTTCTTTTCGTTTGCAATGTAATCAATTGATTCCTGGCTGATAGAGCAAGGTTCATTTTTGATGTAATCCCAGTCTGCCATGCGGGACCCTGCAATAACATTTAATACAACTCCAGCTGCAATAAAAGCAAACATAAGAGCTAATCCTACAGCGTTGTTGTTAAAAATTTCATCTGTAATGATAACAGGAGTTACACAAGTAATAAAACAGAAAATAGCAATAGCCACTGTAATAATGCAGGCTTTTCTTTCTGCAACATAATTTTTTACTTCATCAAAAGAAATGCTTCTTCGGTTCATATTATCTTTGTTATTATGAATAATATTTTCCAATCCCAAGTCTTCTGCCAGTTCTTCAAGATTTCCAAATTCTGAAATAACAGTTCCAACTGCTTCGTTTTCTGAAACACCATTATTTCTTAATTCAGAAAATTTATCTTCCATCATCTGAAGAAGTTCTTTTTTTGCTTTTCTAACCTGATCTGTATCAGGAAGATTTCTAAACATTGTTTCTAAGTAATTTTTGATTGTTTCCATTGTATTTCTCCCTTAGTTTTCTTTTTTTATGAATTTTTCAACAACTTCTTTTGTTAAATCCCATTCTTTACGTTTTTCCTGATAATATTCTCTACCTTTGTCGGTTATGCGGTAATAGGTTCTTTGCTTTCCATTGTCCGAAGCCTGGGAAAAAGAAGTAATAAAACCATTGTTTTCCAGGCGGGTAAAAGCTGAATAGAGGGTGGTTTCTTTTATTATATATTTTTCCTCTGTCAGATTTTTGATTTGCCTGGAAATTTCATAACCATAGGAAGGATTATCTAAAAGAAGATACAAAATCATTGTGTCGTTATATCCGCGAATTACATCACTACTAATAACCACTATTTAGCGTTCCTCCTTTTTACTATGTCTGTCGTTACTACGATAGATAATGCTATGTCAATCGTAGTATGTCTGATGGAGTAAATATAATACTAGAAAACATATCTGTCAAGTGATAAAATAATATTTATGATAATATCTAATCGTATGAAAAATCTGCATCCTTATGTACCAGGAGAGCAGCCAAAAGATCGTGTTTATATAAAACTCAATGCAAATGAGAATCCTTATGCACCAAGTCCTGCAGTTCAGAAAGCAGTTCTTAATTTTGTGCAGCAGCATCCAGAAAAAATGGGATTGTATCCAGATCCGGATGCAACACAGCTTCATAAAGCAATAGCAAAAATGTTGAATGAAACTGGTGGTGTACTTTGTCGTGCAAAAGTTCAGGGAAATAAAGTTTCTCCTGCAGAAGAAGATAAAATTCCTTTTGAAGTAACAGAAAATATGATTTACACAGGAAATGGTAGTGATGAAGTTTTGTCTTTTGTTTTCTATGCATTTTTTGATTCTTCAAAGAAATTTGTAATGCCAGAATTTACATACAGTTTTTATCCTGTGTATGCAGGTTTTTATAATATTCCAATGGACAATGTTCCTCTTAAATCTGACTGGTCTTTAGATACAGATGAAATGCTTAAACGCGCCGAAAACAATAAAGGTGGAATTATTTTTGCAAATCCTAATGCTCCAACAGGATTAGGACTTACAAGAGACGAAGTGAGACAGATGCTTAAAAAAGCAAGTCCAGATGAAATTTTCATTGTTGATGAAGCTTATGTTGATTTTGGCGGAGAATCTTGTATACCTTTGTTAAAAGAATTTAATAATCTTGTGATTGTAAGAACTTTTAGTAAGAGCTTGTGCGGGGCTGGTCAGCGACTTGGATATATTGTTGCATCAGAAGAACTTGTAAATATTGTTACAACAGTAAAAAATAGTGTAAACCATTTCCCAATTGATGCTGTTTCTCAGGTAAGTGGCGTGGCTGCCTGTGAAGATATTGGCTATTATGTGGAATGTTCAAAAAAAGTTGCAGAAGAAAGAGATGATTTTTATAACTTTTTGAAGTCTCAAGGTTTTTATGTATTGGAGAGTAAAACAAACTTCCTTTTTGCAAAAAAAGAAGGAATGGCCGGAAATGACATTTACAAAAAAATCAAAGAAAAGGGTATTTTAATTCGTCATTTTAATACACCTGGAATTGAAGATTTTGTAAGAATCACAATTGGGACTCACCAACAGATGGAAGAGCTTAAAAAAGCTTTCTTAGATTTATAGAAATAAAAGGTGGAATAAATGAAATTTTTAGTATTAAGTGATTTGCATGCCGCTAATGATATGATTGAAAAAATGGATTCTTTATTTAAACAAGCTGATGGAGTTTTGTTTGCTGGAGATTTTGCTGAATGTTTTAAGCCGGAAACAGGAAAAGAAGCCTTAGATAAGTTCTGTAAAAAGCACGATACAATTTTTGCAGTTTTAGGAAATTGTGATAACGAAGATTTTCTTGTTGATTTGGACGAACAGGATATTAATGTTGAAAAAACTTTAGTTTACGAAGGTGGTCTTGCAATTGCTGGTGCAGGTGGTGGCACAAAGTTTACTGGCAAAACAGAATTTGAACGTACAGAAGAAGATATCATTGCTGACTTCGAAATTGTTGAAAATGCGGTTGCAGAAACTGGAGATGCATCTTTATGGAAGAGCCTTATTATGATTTGTCATAATCCTCCAAAAGGTGAAGTTTGTGACAAAGTAAATGAAGAACTTCATGCCGGAAGCCAGATGTTTGCAGATTATGTGGCTAAAAATCAGCCTGTTGCTGTTATTTGTGGACATATTCACGAGGGACAGGGTGTGGAAAAAATTGGCGAAACTACAGTAATGAATCCTGGTTCTATGGCAGAAGGCTGTTACGGCTGGCTGGAAGTTGAAAAAGATGGAGAAGGCTGGAAGGTAACATCAGCAGAAACAAAAAAGTTGGCCTAAATCAGATTAAGAGGAGTTCACTATGAGTTTAAAAAAAATTTATACTTTTATGGCACTTGCAACTTTGACTGTTGCCACTTTTGCACAGGAAAGTTTTAATCCATTAAATTTTGTCTCATTTAAAAAGAATCTTACATATGTTCAGGGAGAAGATTCTCAGACATATACAGTTGAACGAACTCTTAATCCTTATGCAATAAACAAGTTTGAAACAACTTACAGGCTCTGGTATGAAATTAGAGTTATGGCTGAAAAACGTGGATATGTATTTCAGAATCCAGGTCAGCCAGGAAGTCATGGGAAACGGGCAGTTGTTCCAAATGCAGAAAATGAAAATCAGCCTGTAACAATGATTAACTGGTATGATGCTATTGTCTGGTGTAATGCTTTAAGCGAAATAAAAGGAAAAACTCCATGTTATACTTACAATGGTAAAGTAATAAAAGATGCTCAGGATTCTGCTGCCTGCGATTTATGTGAATGTAATTGGAATGCAGATGGTTTTAGACTTCCTAGTGAGTCAGAATGGGAGTATGCGGCGCGAAAAACTAAAAAAGGGATGGCTAAAGGAGATAGAATAAGCGGTCAAAAAACTGGGGATTATGAAGAAGGGCAGCGATATGCCTGGATTAGTGAAAACTGTATAAATACAAAAATTGTTGGTACTGCCGGTCTTCCATTCAATCCGGAAGAGGTTAGCCGACCCGCAACTGGAAATGCAAATGAAGCTGGTCTTTATGATATGAGTGGAAATGTTATGGAATATTGCTGGGACTGGAATGGTGATTACAGTAGTGAATATCCTTATGGAATAGAAATGGGATATGACAGAATATGTAGAGGTGGAAGCTGGTCTCCATATACAATGTTTGCCTATGCTGGAGATCGCTATGGTTATGATCCAAATGAAACCTATAACTATATGGGGTTTCGTCTGGCATATTCAATTGTTACAACTGATGGAAAAACTCCAGTAAAAAATACTGTTAGTGCCTATTAAAAAAGGAATAGTATGACATATAATCATTTAAATCATATTCAGGAAGTTTTTGATACTTTTGTTTCTAAAAATGAAGTAGCAGGTTTAAATCTGTTAATTTATCAAAATGATAAAGAAATTGGATACTGGCAGGCGGGATATAAAAATATTGAAAAAAAACAGACTTTTGATAGAGATACAATCTGTCGTCTGTATTCAATGTCTAAACCAATAACAAGTGTTGCTGCATTAATGCTGGTAGAGCAGGGTAAACTGGATTTAGGTTCACCAGTTGGAAATTATTTGCCTGCATTTTGGAATATTAAGGTTTGTACTGAACCTGGAAAGAATGGAAAACCTGTAAAAGCTCAGCGGACAATTTTGATTCAAGATCTTCTTAATATGACTAGTGGATATACTTATGGGGCATATTGGGAAGGTGCAACTTTAGGCGAACATATGACTTCTGAATATATTCAAGTTCTTAATCAAGATTGTATAAAAGATTGCAAGATTTCTACACAGGAAGTGGCAAATCATTTTAGTGAAATTCCTCTTAGCTTTGAACCTGGTACCGATTACAATTATGGTTTTAGTGCAGATATTTTAGGTGCTGTCATAGAAGTTGTTTCTGGCCAAAAACTTAGTGAGTTTCTGAAAAAGAATATTTTTGATCCTTTAGAAATGAATGATACAGCATTTTATGTACCACAAGAAAAGCAGTGTCGCTTATCTAATGTATATAAATGTGTGAATAATAAACTTGAGCTTTTTACTTCGCCAAATCTTGGTATTCAGCCATTTATGGATCATACGCCTTCTTTTGAAAGTGGAGGGGCAGGGCTTTGTTCAACAATTGATGATTATATGAAATTTGCCTCTATGCTCTGTAATAAAGGTGTTTACAATGGAGTAAGAATTCTTCAGGAAAAAACAGTGGATTTTATATCCAAGGGTAAACTATCGCCATTATTGCAACAGAAATTTAATCAGAAAATGGAACATTTGTTGGGTTATTCATATTCCAATCTTATGCGTATTGCTCAGGAACCCGGTTATTGCAAAGCCATTACGGAAAAAGGTGAATTTGGATGGGACGGTTGGCTTGGCCCATATATGTCTGTGGACTTAAAAAATAACCTTACAATAGTAATGCTTATGCAAAAAACAGATGCAGGAACCTGGGAGCTTACAAGAAGAGTAAAAAATATTATTTACACTTCTTTATAAAACTATAATCTGCTTTCCTGCTTTTTTAATCTCTTTGTTTCTGCGCGAATATATTTTTTCTGTTTGCGGCTTAATTTTTTTCCCCGTTTAATGGTCATATCCTCTTTTTTGAAATTTAATAACCAGTAAGAAAGGAATACGGAAATGATACAAAGAATAGTAGCCATAATTACAGGTACATAACCTGGCAAATTTTCGAATGGCAATTTAAAGTTCATACCAAAGAAACTTGTTATAAATGTTGGAGCCATCATAACAAGGTTGATGATAGCAAGTTTTTTCATAACAATGTTCAAATTGTTGGATGTAACAGAAGAGAAGGCATCCATAACACCAAAAATAATATTAGAATATGTGTCGGCCATTTCAATTGCCTGTCGGTTATCAATACTAACACCTTCTACAAAATCAATATCTTCTTCGTCAAATTTAATCAGCTTTGTAACTTTCATTTTTTGAAGTAGAAGGGCGTTACTTCTAAGGGATGTTGTAAAATATACCAAAGATTTTTCTAACCCAAGCATTAACATAATTTCCTGGTTTTCGATTTCTTGACGCATTTCATTTTGAATGCTGGTAGATCTTCTGTTGATTTCTTTAAGATAACGCAGAAAGTTTAAGTTTGCCCGGTTCATAATCTGTACAATAAATGATGGGAAATCTGTCAGGCGAACATTTTTTACCCGGTTATTTCCAAAATCTTTTAGAATTTCGCAGTCTGTCCAGCAAAGTGTGATAATGGTTTTTCCTTTAATAATAATGCCCACAGGAACTGCAAAATATGGTGTTTCTGCATTTGGATCGTAAACAGGAACCCGAACAATAGTAAGGATATATCCTTCACCATCTTCCATACGAGAAAGTTCATCGGGGTCTAAAATATCTAGAATATGATCTTGATCAATGTCATATTCTTTTTGAAGTTCTGCTGTTTCATCTCTGTTTACATTTCGGGCGTCAATCCAAACAGGTTTTCTGCCGTCAAGTTCATCTTTTTTTGTCTTTGTAAATTGACCGTCAATTTGCTGCCAGTATGTAATCATGCTATTCACCTTTAAAATAATAATATGTGCGTAAATAGCCTTCTGAATAATCGGGGAAAAATTAGAGAGATTTATTCAAGAGGCTTTTTATTGTGATTAATGAATGTATGGGATAACTCGACCCGCCTTCCATAAAGAAGCCTCCTGTTTAAGATTTGTGCAAATAAATTGCTAGAAACATAATATCATAAAAAAAGCTTTT
This sequence comes from Treponema sp., assembly GCA_018385315.1. Lineage (GTDB taxonomy): Bacteria > Spirochaetota > Spirochaetia > Treponematales > Treponemataceae > Treponema_D. The sequence goes on from JAHAZJ010000085.1 coordinate 31,398, forward strand.
AGTAAGTACTTACGTGAAAAAAGCAATTTTTTTTGCGTAAAATAGTCCAAATTTTACATTTTGAGGCAATATTATAAATGGAGGATTATGTGGAAAAATATGAATTTCGGCTAGCAGCGGGATATTGCAGAAAAAAAGGAATTGCGGTGCTGGAACAGAATGGAGCCAGTATAAAGTTCCTAATCAAAAATCAGGATGATGAAGTTACAAAACAAAAGCTGAGGAGTGCCTTTTGTTCTTACATAAAGTTTGTGAGAAGACAAAAGGATTGTGACAAAACTTTCCAGCAGGTGCCTAAAGTAGATTTTATAGGCATCACCGGGAATTTCTACTCATATATATAATAATTTTATATATACAGTTTAATCTTGCAGAGCTTCATAAAAAAAAGCCATTTTACTTTTACAGCAAAATGGCTTTTCTTATTGCAATTAAGCAGAAGTTATTTATTTTGCAAGACAGTTATCCAGGTCTTTTGTAATCTGTTCTTTGTCTAAGTGGCGACCAATAATAACAAGCTTTATCATTCGATCACCAACTTCAGGATCCCAATCTTTTTTCATTTCTGGTTCTTCTGCAAGAACTTTTTCCTGTTCTTCTTTTGGACAAGATGCAAGCCAGTTTCCAGAGTACCCGGCAGAAATCTGGCGGCCACTTGTTTCAAGAACATATGCCATTTCTTCTTCATCGCTGAACCAGATAACACCTTTTGAACGGATAATATTTCTTGGCCATTTTGCGGCATACTGGTCTAACTTATTGCGGTCAAATGCCTTTCTGCGGTAGTAAACGAAAGAGCCGATTCCATATTCATCTTCGCTTTCACCTTCATGTTTGTGTTCATGATGATGGTGATGATGTCCGTGTTCGTGTTCATGTTCGTGGTCATGATCACATTCTTCACCTTCTTCGTGATGATGTCCGCATTTTTCACAAACCTCATCGTCGTCGTCATCATCATCATGGTGTTCATCATGTTCTTCTGCTTCATGAGCTTCAAGTTCTTTTACCCAGCCTGCAGAAGCATAAACTGTTTCAAAATCAAAGCGGTCTGTTCCAATAATATCTTCAACAGGAACTTCGCAGCGAGTTGTTTCAATAACTTTAACTTCTGGCTGAATTTTATTAATTACTGCACGAACCATTTTCATCTGTTCATCTGTAACAAGGTCCCGCTTGTTTACGATAAGAGTAGAACAGAATTCAATCTGCTGAATAAGGAGAGATTCAATATCTTCTTCATCAATGCCTTCTTTAAGCAAAGATTTTCCTTCGTCAAATTCATCAACAAGGCGGGCTGCATCAACAACGCCAACTACGTTATCAAGTTTACCAATTTCAATTGTTTCAATAGCCTGGGCAATTGGCATTGGTTCACAAACACCAGAAGCTTCAATTAAAATGTAATCATATTTTCCAGTTTTCATCAGGTTTTCAATTCCCTGAACCATGTCTGACTTTAATGTACAGCAGATACATCCGTTTGTAAGAGGTACAATGCTGTTTGTGTCTGTAATGTTTGCTTCTTTAGAAATAAGACGTTCATCAACGTTTACTTCACCAATATCATTTACAATAACTGCAACCTTATATCCCTTCTGATTTGTAAGAACTCTATTAAGAAGTGTAGTTTTTCCAGCACCCAAGTAACCACAAAGTAATGTAATTGGAATTTTTTTCTTAGCCATTTTTTTTCTCCAGTAAATTTCTCTTATTTATTAATATAATAAAAAAGTATTTATATTTCACTATTATTTTAAGTTTTTTGAATTAATTTTCGTAAAGATTGTATCAATTTCTGCAGGTTGAAGATGTCCATAGCCAATTATGAGCCAACCGGTTCCTGTTCCTTTTATATGAATGTTATTTTTTTTTGCAAATTGAATAAATTGGTCTTCTGAAACATTAGGAATGCGGATAATAAAATGGAGTCCAGCTTGTTCCCCTCGCACTTCCACCTGGGGAAATTCTCTATATAAATGTTCAAGAATTAAATCCCTTCTACTTCTATATATTTTTTTTGCCCGATTGATGTGTCGTTCAAAATAACCGCCTTGAATAAAATCAGCCAGAACCTGCTGTTCAATGCGAGGCACAGGACATTTATAATAAGAATAATTGCTTTTGTATAATTCTATTAGTGGTTGTGGCAAAACTATATAACTTATGCGTAAAGCAGGTGTAAGTGTTCTGGAAAAAGTTCCCATATATATAACTTTATTTTTTGTATCAAAACCCTGCATAGAAGGAATAGGTACCCCTTTGTATCTAAAATCGCTATCATAATCATCTTCAATAATGTATCTGTTTTCTTTTTCCTGAGCCCATTTTAATATAAGATTTTTGCGGGGAGCCGTCATAGTGATTCCAGTTGGAAACTGATGGGCAGGAGTAAGATGCAAAAGACATGTCTGATTTTCCAGCTTCTGGGATTGGGAAATTATAGAATTGATATCAGCACCATCTTCTGTAACAGGCACATCTACAGTTTTGCATCCTGTGTCTTCTATGATTTTTTTGATTGTTGTAAAACCCGGTTTTTCCAGAAAGAATACTGGTGTGATAAAAGAACCAGAGGGATTTTGAAGCTGTTCTTTTAAAGTGAATAACCGAATTAATAATTGCAATAAATCTGATGTACCACCACCGACTACAATTTGACTGGGATTACAATTAACACTTCGGTGGGAATATAAATATTGGCAAATTGCAGTTCTGAGTTTTTCTTCTCCTTGAAAATCGCCGGAACGTTCCAAAATTTCATTATTTTTTTGGGATAATACTTCTCTATATAATTGTCTTAATGTGGCATAAGGAAAAAAAGATGTATCTGTAATATTTGCTTCCAGGTTTATTTCCTCTTTCGGAAGTTGTGTATTTGATACATCAGAACTGATTTTTTGTGTTGATTGGGAGGACTGAAGATTTTCTACAACATCAGTCTGAAAATCGCAAACAAAATATCCTTTTTTTTCTTTTGAATAAATATAGCCTTCATCTAAAAGTTGATTGTAGGCATTTTGAATGGTGTTGCAACTGACGTTGTAAAAAGCAGCTGCCTTGCGAACAGATTGTAATTTTGTGTCAGCAGGCAGCCATTTACTGCGAATGTCTGAAGTTATTTTTTGATAAATATTAAAATAAAGACTTTCTTCAGTTTTTTTCATTTATTAATTAAATTTTGTGCAACCACGAACCTTTTCTGAAAATTCTTTAATTTCTTCAAAGCGGTTCTGATTTTTTAATTCATTAAACATAATGTAAGCAAAATCAGATTCTTCAGCATTTTCCTGAACAAAGACAGAATCCAGGTATGTGTACTGATCGCTGTTGTATGGCTCGCCATTATAAGGTGAAACTTTGTTTATGAATTGTTCCCAGTTTTGGGTGATTTGTTTTTTAGCATCTTCTGTAGGTTTATAAAATTTTCTGAAAGAGAAATACTTATAATCTTCAGTTTTTGTACTGTTGTATACTGTAAAACCTTTAATTTCTAATGCAACATTACCTTTAGAATCTTTGTTGAAGCCTGTAATAATATCAATTTTTGTTTCATCATCAGTTTTGAAAACATCTTCTGTAAGTGAAACTTGGAATGGACCTGCTTTTAAGTTTAAATTATTATCTTTCGTTTCAATTATTAAATCATTCATGAATGCTGGGCGTTTTCCTACCAGGGATTCTGGAAGTTCAAAGTATTCTTTCCAGTTTTTAACTTTACCAAACATATCTGAATAATAACTGTCTGCAACATACTGCATATCAAGATAATGGGAAGCAAGAACTTCGCTAATAGAATCCAGCATGTACATTAAGTAAACGCCAGTTGGAGTAGGAAGGGCATAACATACAAGCATTGCATCTGCAAATTTAACATCATAATATGTAACTTGCCAGGTTCTGCCAAAGTAGTCTGTGTATGATTCTTGTTTGCAAGGTTCACCAAAAGATGTTAGTGCAATTTGTTCTGAACCTACATTTCTTTGCAGTTTGTATGCTTCAAGACAGTAATCCATGTAAGTTTTTGGAGATGATAAAAGTTCTTTCAATGAAATTGAATCTGGTTTTTCAATTACGGCAACGAAATAGTTCATCATAGAGGTATAATAAACATTACCGTTATCTTTAAGCGCATATGATTTTGTATTGTTGTTTCCTAAATCCCAATCCCCAGAGTCATCTTTGTAAACTGTATATGGGAAAGATGGGGAATATGAATAGAATGCAAAATCTGGCCAGTTTCTAGAATTTCCATAACCACCTTTTCCATTTGGACCATATTCTTCTTTCATTTTATCAAATGTTTTTTTGATGAATTCTTTATATTCTGAAGTAAGCTGACTGTGTAATTCCTTGTACTTCATTGGTAATTTTATTTGAGTTTTAAAATCATCAAGTTCTTTTTCATTTGTTACATTTGGAAGACGATAGTAAACAGAAGATTTAATAATACCTGTATTTTCCGGGTCATTTTTTGTTTCTGCAATAGGAAGAGCATAGTTTAAGTTTTCATTTTCACTTTTCATTGTAATAATGCCAATAACTTCACCTTCTTCATTAATTAAAGGACCACCAGAATTTCCTGGACTTGCTGCTGCAGAGAAACGGAGCCACTGCCATTCACCAGCTTCCATTTCGTAAGTGCGGCTTGTAAGAATTCCATTACGAATAATGATTCCTTCTCCTAATGCATTTCCAACAGAAAATACATTTGTATTCATTTTTGCTTTTTCATTAATCTTTAAGCCCATGCCTTCTTCAAATTCATAATCAGGAACTGTAAAACTGATGTAATCTCTTGTGTTTGAAAAAGATGTAATTTCATCAATTGGATATGTGTTTCCATCTGCGTCACGAAGATAATAATCTGTTTTATAAGAATCTCCGTAAAGAGTAATAACATGAGCTGCAGAATAGAATGTACCGTCTTCCAGCAAGAAGGCAGTTCCAATAGGTGTGTATTTATCATTTCTAATGGCAAAAGGAATTCTTTCCATTGGTAATTTTTTTTCATAACTAATTGTTGTATCTTCGTATTTGTCTACAACAACTTCAAAAACAGAACTGCGTACTTTTAATAATACATCATTTGGAAGTACAGCCTGCGCAAAGATTGTTGAGCTTATAAACAGGCACATAAGGATAAGAGATAATTTTTTCTTCATAACTAACTCCATTTTTTTTGGATTTTTATATTTTAATCTAAATATAAAAAGTTTTCTACAATTTAATGGTTACTTGTGGAATTGAATTTATATAGTAAAAAATATATTCTAAAAATCATGAAAACTATTGAAATTCTTGATTCAACATTACGAGATGGTGCTCAGGGCGAAGGTATAAATTTTTCTGTGCAAGATAAAATTCATATTTGTCAGGCTTTAGATGAATTAGGAATTAAATATATAGAAGCAGGAAATCCTGGAAGTAATCCTAAGGATATGGAATTTTTCCAGGAGATGAAAAAAATTCCTCTTAAATCAGCATGCCTTTGTGCATTTGGTGCCACACGAAGAAAAAATATCACTTGTGAAAAAGATTTAAATTTAAAAAGTCTGTTAGAAGCAGGAACTTCATGTGTTGTTATTTTTGGAAAATCCAGCTCATCTCAGGTAAAACAAATTATAGGAACATCGTTAAAAGAAAATCTTTCTATGATAAAAGAGACTGTGGCTTATATGAAGAGCAATGGTCGCAAAGTAATATATGATGCGGAACATTTTTTTACAGCCTTTGCAGAAGATAAAGATTACGCCCTTGCAACCCTAACTGCGGCGCTGGAAGGGGGAGCAGAATATCTTACTCTTTGTGAAACAAAGGGTGGCTTTATGATGGATGAATTCCGTAATGCTGTAAAAACTGTTTATGAAGCATTTGGAGACAAGGTGGCAATTGGTGTTCATACTCATAATGATTGTGGTCTTGCAGTAGCCAATTCAATTTTAGGAGTAATGGAAGGGGCCACAATGGTTCAAGGAGTTCTTCTTGGATTTGGTGAACGAACTGGAAATGCAAATCTTTCTACAATCATTCCAGATTTACAGCTTAAAATGGGGTATTCTTGTATTCCCCAGGAAAATATGAAAAAGCTTACATCAATCTGTAAAAGAGTTTCAGAGCTTACAAATCTTAGTGTGGATTCTCAGTTGCCCTATGTAGGTGCCAGCGCTTTTGCCCATAAAGCTGGAATGCATATTGATGCAGTACTAAAAAATCCAACGGCATATGAGCATATTGAGCCGGAAACTGTAGGAAACAGCCGCGTATTTTTAATGAGCGAGGTTGCAGGAAAAAGTACAATTGTTGAAAAAATTCAAAAAATTGTTCCAGGCATAAAAAAAGACGATGAAGCAGTTGAAAAAATTGTTGCCTGTATGAAAGAAAAAGAATTTCAAGGGTATCAGTTTGAAGGGGCAGACGGTAGCTTTGAATTAATGGTAAAAAAGATTCTTGGCTTATATAAACCTTTCTTTAAATTGCATTACTATCAGACAACCGGTTCAAATCCTAGACCAGAAGAAGGGGTGTGTTGTTGTGCACAAATTAAGCTTAGTGTAGGGGAACAGTTTGAAATTACAGCCGGAGAAGGTGATGGACCTGTCAATGCTCTTGATATTGCATTAAGAAAAGCATTGGAAGGCTTTTATCCGGAAGTTTCAACCTTCAGACTTGTGGATTATAAGGTACGTGTAATTGATGGAAAATCTGCCACTGCTGCTAAAGTAAGGGTAATTATTGAATCAACAGACGGAAAATCAAACTGGACAACTGTTGGTGTGTCTTCCGACGTTATTGAAGCTTCCTGGATTGCTCTTGTAGATTCTTTTGAGTATAAAATGAATAAAAACTAAGGATTTCTGGTTGCATGCTTAATCTTTTTTTCCTCATAAAGCATTTTGTCTGCTTCTTCCAGCAATTCTTTTAAGATGTGATTTTCCTTATGGAATTTTGCAAAACCAATGCTTATTGATAATTTAAATGGAAAATTATGTTGTTTAGTAATATCTTCACAATATTTTTCTGCCTGAGCACGAACTTTTGAAATATGTTTTGAATCCATGCCCGAAGCAACACCACCAAATTCATCTCCACTTAGGCGACCAACAACATCATTTGCTCTTAGTACCTGGGAAAGAACTGAACCGGCTGCTTTAATTGCGGCGTCTCCCATTTTGTGGCCATAAGTGTCGTTAATTATTTTTAAACCGTCTAAATCAGCAAAAAAGACAAGACCAGAATCATTAGCTTCTATGCTCATGTTGATGTGTTCTTGTCCTAATTCCATAAAGCCACGGCGATTAAGCAAACGGGTTAATTCATCTGTTTTAGATTGCTTATTAAGGCTTGTATTGTTTTCCTGTAACTGTTTGTTTTCTTCTGAAAGCATACTGTTTTCGCTAAGTCGGTTTGAATACTCATATGCCTGAGAAAGGGCAGTAACAAGAATACGGATTATAACGGAATAAACAGCATAATCATTATTTTCAATACGGCATAAAACATAGCCATAGTTTAATTCACCAGAATATATTGGATGCAGAATATATGTTCCTTTTGCTCGTTCTAAAACATTTGAAGGAAGAATTTCTTTTGAAGGGTCAAAATATCGGTTGGATTCAAACTCGGAAATGCCGTAATCTAAATCCAAAAGCATATTAAGATTAATTTTAGAAACCAGAGCAAAACTTTCTTTTCTTCCGATGGTTAGGGGTTTATCATAATAACATACTGCAATTTCTCTTATGTTAGAATGATCCATCATAAAGCGAAGGGAGTAAAATAGGCGACGTGTTGTGTCGGAAGCCTTAGTCATATCAAACATAGCAGAAATATTGCATAACTTACCAAGGAAATGATTTTGAGCTCCATTTGAGAGTAACTGAAATTTGGGATCTTTTCGAATAAGTTTTCCATTAATTTTTAATATACATCCACAGGATTCGCGAATAACAGGAGTGGATGATATTTTTGTAATTTCAGGAACATTTTTTCCGTCGATTTTTCTTAGAATAAGCTGTGCGGCTTTTTGCCCCTGGGAATATAAGTTTTGGTCTATAGTTGTTAAAAAAGGATATTCTTGTCTGGAGTGGGATGTATTATCGTATCCAATAATTTTTATATCTTCAGGAATTTTAAAACCTAAGCTGGAAAGATGTTTTGAACAGGCAAGAGCCATTAAATCATTTGCGGCAACAATGCAGTCAAATTTTACATCAGACTTTTTCTTCAAACGGGTTTGTAATTCTGCTTCTGCAGAGCTGGTTGTGAAATTTCCATAAAAAAATAAATCAGAATCAAAGGTGAGATTATTTTTTTTCATGGCATTCATAAAGCATTGGAAACGATGTTTGCCTTCTGTAGAAGTTTCTGGGTCTGTACCCATAAAAGCTATTTTCCGAACCTTATGTTCTTTATGAAGATGGGTAATTATTTTTTCATAGGATTTTGAATCATCTACAATAACTGTACTACAATCTGGGAGATCCAAGGGTATAGAAATTGAAACAACAGGTTTACTCTTATATTTTGAAAATTCTTTTACCAATGTCTTTAATGTATTTGTTGTGTTGTAAATGCCAGAAACAACAATAAGACCATCAACCTGGTCACTGAAAATTGATGGAAGTGATGAAAAGGATTGATATTCATAAAGGCTATTTGTATATGATGGAGCCTTTAATTGTGTAATAATAGAGCGAATATCCTTTTCTTTAAAGTAATCTGAAATTCCATTTAAAATCGACAAAGTATATTCAACTGTAAGTGAGTGTACTACTACTGCAATTGTTTTCATATAACTCTTCCCCTTTGTTATATTTGGGATTACTTTTAAAATATTATATTATATTTTGCCATAAAATAAAAAGTTTCGGTATAGGTTATTAACACCATGTAACAAAGTTGTTTTTTTTGAAGATTCTAACGGTCTGTTTTTTAGGACGAATATTCTGAAAAAAGAAGTTTAAATCTGTAGCATAAGGAGAATCAATGTATTGAGCTTCGTAAGACAGGGATAATTTTTCTTCTTTTCCTGTATCAAGAACTCTGGACATTGCTCCATTAAATTTTATAAGGTCTGTAATCAATGGGGAAAGCTTTGTTTGATTTTTTTCTTTAAGAATACGGTTTATAAAATCTAATTGTAATTTTTCAATTTCTTTATGCTGGCAGGTTATGTCTGCAAAATTGTTGTTTACAGTATCATAATCTTTTGCAAAACGCTTAAAGAATTCAGAAGGCCGCAAACGTAAAACAGAGCATACTGAATTAAACCAAGGTACAGCTCGTCCCTGGTTATAAAAAATACTGCAGGCGTTACTTAACCCCTTTGCATTCTGAATGTCTGTTTGAGAAAACACATTTGTATGTATAACATTGTATGGTGGAGTTGTGCTGAATGTAAGCTTTAATTCTTTTGCTCTATCATAAAGGTCTGTTCCTGGTAAAACCGAAAGACAGAAAATTTCCAGATTATTTGGATAAAGAGAAATAGCATAATCAATTCCCTGGCAAAAAGTTTTAAATGTTTCAAAAGGAAGTCCGTAAATAAGGTCCAGACCAAAAATAACACCTTCCTGATTTAATAAGCCAATGTTTTTTGTAAACTGCTTTTTGTTAAAGGGTCTGTGAACAGCTTTTAAAACTTCTTCCCGGGCACTTTGTAAACCAATTTGCAAAGCACAAGGAATTTTTGTAAATGCATGGGCAAGTTCTCTGTCAATAAATTCTGCCCGGGCTTCAAAATAGTAAAAGGTATCTGGTGTTTTTTTGTGGATAAGATTTATTAAATCTATGGCCCGTTTTTTATTTGCATTGTAAGTTGGATCTAAAACAAAAACCTGAGGGATTTTCTTCTTTGCAAATAAATCAAGTTCAGCTTCAATTCGATTCATTGGAAACAGGGAAACTTTATTTTTGCCTTTTGATTCATAGCAATAGGAGCACTTAAATGGGCAGCCTCTTGCTAATTCCCAAAGGGCTCCTCCATACTTTGCAGGATCAAGAATATTTTCCAAATAGGGACTTGGTATTGTTTCCAGATTGCATTCTTCTGCAGCAATTTTTTCTCCAGTACAAATTTCATGGATTAAAGCAGGAACTTTTGTTTCTCCTTCCCCTGTTATTACATAATCAAATACAGGAAAATCCAGAGGATGGGCGGTAATTTCGGGGCCGCCAGCAATACAAATAATTCCTTCATTTTTTAATAAAGCTGCAGCTTCTTCTAATATAACTCTGTTCCATACAAATAGACTGAAAGCACAAATTTTAAAATCTACATTTTTAGAGAAGTCAGGATTATCTTTTTCAAATTCCTTCGTTAAAATGGAACATATCCAGGAGGCAGCGGTGTGGGTGGAAGAGGAATGAGTTTTAAAATCATTATCTTCAGGGTTAAAATCAATAAGAGTTGCCTTACAAAAATCTTTTGTTAATGGGTGATGATTTATGGCAGCTGCAATACAGGCGGCTCCCAATGGAAGAGCCTGAGGGGAATTTTCTACAAGAAGAGTAGTGCAGATGATTTTTGCTTTCATATTTTCATTTTAGCAGATAGTGTATTATTAGAAAATATAAAAAGAAAATTTCAAATTTCAAAAAAATAGTGTTATATTTTTAGGAGAGGTTGAGTATGAAATTAAAAAATTATTTTCTAGGTGTTTTGCTGGCAGTTATTGGTTTGGTTATGTTAATTTGGCCTGCTTTTTGTATAAAAATTGTTGTAATACTTGCTGGTGCCGCCACTGTTGCAAATGGTGTCTGTAATCTTGCAAAAACAACACAGGTTAGCGAGGATCCTGCTTACAAAAAGACATCTTTTATTAAAAATATTGTAAGCATTTTAATTGGTGTAATTGCAGTTTTATGTCCTCTGCTTTTAATGAAATCTGTTTCTGTTATTTGGACTGTTATTACATATGTGCTTGCAGTTTACTTTGTAATTTATGCAATTTCAGGATTCTTTATTTCTTCATACACAAAAGATTTAGATTCTGAAATACGCAGAAGAATTACAACAGAAAGTATGATTTATTTGCTTATAGCAATTCTTTTGTTTGTGTTACCAATTGGTGCAGTTATTGAAACAATAATTAGAATTGCAGGGGCTGTTGCAATTGTAGTTGGTGCCATTTTTATTACAAAAGAAATTGTTTATTCAAAGAAAATGAAATCAGTAAAATAAAGCTGATTTAATTTTCCAAGGGAAAGGTTTCCGTTTATTTCTGTAAGTAAGGCACTTTTTATAGTTTCTTCTGGTAAGGCAATAATTTCATCTTTTGTTTTAGAAGAAAAATAATAGGTGAGTATACTTGTGATTAATGTTCTTTTTCTTGAAAGCTCTTCATAAAATTCTGTATCATCTGCCGGATAAGAAAACCAGGGAGTAATAATCAGAATAGAAGGGGAATCGCTGGAAGATGGAGAAGAAAGTGTTGTTGCACGAATGGTAGAAATACCAGTAAATGCGGCCATTTCTTCTCCATTTTTTTTATTTAAACTTTCAATTTCTGTTGGAAGAGGATCTGAAATAAGCTGATTTTTATTCTTTGTGAACAACTTTGCAATGGAAGCCACAATTGTAACAAGGATAATTATACTGATTAATCCTGCAATTATATAGTACAAAATTCGTTCCATTTTAGTGTTGTTATTCTTAAAATCATCCCAAAAATTTCTTTTTTGAAAATCAAATTTCATTTTCATCAGTTTATACAAATCCTTTTAGTTTTTAGTTTACTGCAAATGGAGTAATTAGGGCTTTTAGTCTTCCTGTAGCACGGGCTGTAATATGAACACCATCATCCAGCCATTCTTCCGAAGTAATGCATCCTGCTTTTCTAAGTTCTGTAATCAAAACTGATTGAGTTGCAGGAAGAATATATTCGCAAATTTCACCGTAAAGCAGCTCATAAATTTTATCTTTTAAATCTAAAAAGCCAATTTCTTCTCTTGCACTTATGCATAAAGCATCTGGAAACTTATGGCGCAGAATATTTAATTGCTCAGGATTATCTTCTGCCTTATCAATCTTATTAAGAAGAATAAGACGAGGATTTTTTGTAGCACCAATTTCTTCTAGAACAGTACAGACAGTATTGTATTGGAATTCTGCTTCCGGATCTGTGGCATCAAGAACAATAAGCAGTAAGTCGGCACAGGCTGCTTCCTCCAAAGTTGACTTAAATGCATCTATAAGATGATGGGGAAGGTTGCTAATAAAACCTACTGTATCTGTAATTAATACCCCCGCACTTTCATTAAGGGGCAATCGTCGTGTCAAAGGATCAAGAGTTGCAAACAATTTGTTTTCTACAAATGCGTCTGCTCCAGTTAATGCGTTTAAAAGACTAGATTTTCCGGCATTAGTATATCCAACTAAGGCACAGGAAGGATTTTTATCTCGCTGTTTTCGCTGAGTTTGACGGTTTAATTCAATTTCTGCCAATTCTCGTTTTAATGCAACAATTTTTTCCCGAATTAAACGCTGATCAAGTTCCAGTTGTGTTTCACCAGAACCTTTCGCACCAAAGGCTCCACCCCGCTGTCTTGCAAAATCCTTACGCATGTGGGAAAGGCGGGGAAGGGAATAAGAAAGCCGTGCCAGTTCGACTTGTAGAACAGCTTCTTTTGTCTGAGCCCGGTCTGCAAAAATGCGAATAATGACTTCTTGTCTGTCAAAACAAGAAAGGTTTGTAAGTTCTTCCCAGTTTCTTTGTTTTCGTGGGTCAAGATTAAAGTCGAAAATTATACAATCGGCTTCAATTTGGTGTGCCAAATCGCAAATTTCCTGGGCTTTCCCTTTTCCCATACCATAAGCCGGCTGAACTTCCATGCGACTAAGAGTTAATCTTTGAATAATATCAAAACCTAATGTCTGAACAAGACCTTTTAATTCTTGTAAATCATTTCCAGGTTCGCCAATGAGTAATGCTCTTGGAACTATGTTTTCTTCTTTTTCTACTTCAATCATTAAGACTAATATATCACATTAATTGAAAAAGTGAACATTTCTTTATTTAGTTTTTAAGTATATGTGCCGAAAATTATATGAAGAGTAGAAAACTCAAGAGAGAAAGGAAATTATATGTCTTCTGGCCAGAAGGTAGCTCTAAGTTTTCTAGCTGCTCTAATTTGTTTTGCTGGCTTTGTTTTCTTTGCCCAGACAAATCTAATGTCTACAATTGAAACAAAGTTTTATGCACAGTCAAAAATTGCCCAACGGCAAGAACAGTTAGATAGACTTTCCAATAGCTGCAATAATTACATCTCCAATATCCTCAAAAAAATCGAAACGGATTCATCTTCTTATCTGAATTCTCCAGCGGTAAAGAGTTATGCAAATCAAAATCCCTCTGAAAAAGATGAAGTAACCCGTAGAAATCTTACAAGTGCTCTTTTTGATACAATTGAAGGTCTAGATGGAATTCGCCTTATTGAAGGAAATGGTCGCAATGTTCATTTTAGTACTTATGATACAGATGTTTTAAAAGTAGATGGCCTGGTAAAACAATATAAAAATTATCCGGATTTACAGGAAGAATTGGGAGAATTAGAATCAGAAATGATTTTAACCGATTCAAATAATCCAAAACACAAAATTATTTTTGATAGCAAACAAAACAGAATAATTGTTTCCTTCCCATTTTACATTACAGAACAAACAACTTTTGGTTCTTTAGTATGCTATTTTAATATTTATGATTTTGAACAGATTCTTGTAAACAGCAATATATTACCTTTAGGCGAAAGTTTTGATTTATTGACGGATGATGATGGAACTGGTTATGGTTTTGCCTGTGGAATTCCTGGTGATGGAAAAGCTGATTTTACAAAAGCAATTATAAACAGCTGGAAAATATCATCTGGAAAAGCTGATGGTAAAAATAAAGGTCCTGAAAATCTTATTTCTCAGTCAAATGGAACAAACTGGGTTCTTTTAAATAGTTCCAATAATACATATTTTAATGTTGGTTGGGTTTTTAAAGCAAACCTATTTGAATTACCAAAAGAATTAATTTACATAATTTATGTTAGTGTTTTTGTTACTTTACTTCTCATTTTCCTTTTAATTTTTAGTCTTAAAAAAGATTATCTAATTAAAGTAAAACAACGCATTAAGAAAGTTCAGTTAGGAATTATTAATGAGTATCTGGAAAATAAGCAACAGATTGAATGGGATCAGATTGCCCGCCAGCTGGAATACAGAAAAGAAGAACTTTCTCTTGAAATTAAGAAGAGCGTTGGTGGAAAAAACAAAAAATACGAAAAAATTATTGATGTCTATCTTGAACAAAGCTGGTCAGAAATAATTAATATTATCAATTCTCAAAATAACAATCAGAAGAGTGGATTAAGTGGAGCTTCCATTGAAGAAATTCGTCGTGTAATGGAAGAGGTTTTACAAACTGCAAAACTTAATGTTTCAGTAGCACCAGGTGCAAAAACTGTTGTTCAAAATGTTGAAGAAGTTGACGAGATTGAAGCTGCTGAGGAAATAGAGGAAGTAGAAGCAGTAGACGAAGTTGAAGCTCTAGAAGATGTTGAAGAAATAAAAGATGTTGATGAAATTGAAGATGTTGAAGTTCTAGAAGAAGTTGATGAAATAGATGATGTTGACGAAATAGAAGAAACAGAAGAAATTGAAGAAGCAGACGAAATTGAAGAAGTTGATGAAATAGCAGAAGCAGAAGAAATAAAAGATTTTGATGAAATAGATGAAATTGAAGAAATTGAAGATGCTGATGAAATTGAAGAAGTTGAAGTTGTAGAAGATGCTGATGGAATTGAAGAAGCTGAGCCTGTAGAAGAAACTGTTCAAGAAGTTTCAGGCGAGGACGACCCTGTAGAAATTGTAGAAGCTGCATCTGAAGAAATTGAAGTTATTGAAGAGAATGAAGCTGATTCTGTTGAGTCTTTAGACGAGGTTGAAGAATTAGAAGATATAGAAATTGAAAAGACTGATGAAACTGTTGAAGTTGATATTTCAGAAGAATTTGGTGACCTTTCAGAAGTAGGCGATTTGGAAGAATTAGAAGACGATGGAATTTCTTTGGAAAATTCTGCTATAACACAAACTGAACCTGAATATCACTATGAAGAAAGTAATAGAACTTTTGTTAGTGCTTCATCTGATGATTTTGCCAGTTGTGACACAATTTTTGCAGAAGATTTATGTATTGGTTCTCATTATACACCAGACACAAAAAACATTTCCCAAGATTTTAATTTTGTAGTTTATATTCCAGATTTTACACCAGACCATGATTTTGATATGGAATTAGCGGCTGCAGATGAACTTTTGCCAGAAGAAGGTAAATTCTTTTCTATGACAGGTTTTGCCGAAAATGAACTTCCGGTTTCTGAACTTGAAGAAATAGAAGAAACCCCTGCAATTGTAGAAAAAAAAGGGGTTTATTCTATATCTGAAAACATTGAATGTTCTCATTTAGAATTAAACCCCGAATTTAAAGAACTGGTAGATTCAGTTTTATTCAGATAAATACTGTTGCATTAACTGCACAAACAGATAAATCTTTTTATAAATATTTACGCAGAATTCTTTCATTGGATGATCAATATATCTTTCCAATTCTCTCCAGTTTTGAACAAGAACAGGCTTTGGTTTTACATAATCTTCAATCAGCTGCTTTAATGTTTTTCCAATAGTAACCAATTCCTGTGTACAAGAAAGTAAGAAACCATGAGCCTGATCATTTGAATCAGAAATTACCCGGTTAATAATATTTTCAGCTCCAGGATCATGGGCAGTTTTTGGTAAAAGAGTCTTAATCTTTGTTCCCAAGGAACCATCTTCTGCAAGTTCAGAATCGAATAATGTAATAGCATCAGAAGCTTTTAGCAATTCCTGGTACGCATTTGACATTGGTGCAGATAAGGATGCATCCCACTGTCCACGAATAACTACAACATCATAAATTTCTCGAATATCTTTCTTTACATATTCAAGAATAAATGCTTTTAAGTAATTAAGAGGTTCAGAATAAATGAATGTATTAAGCTCTTTTTTTTCAAAAGTACTGTTAATTCCAGATGTGTAATTCTTTAGTAATGAGATGTCAGATGTACCAAAAATCTGCTCACAGAAAGAATTTGCTTTTGATTCTTTTTGTGCATAACTAATTTTTGAGATTGTGGACATTACTTCTTCCTGAAGATTGTCTAAATAAGGTTCAACAAGAAGCTCTGTAGAATAATGTACTTCTGGTTCATACCTAGGATCCCTTGTAATATGACGAACCATTAAATCAAAAGCGCCAGAAGCTTTTATAGTTTTGATTTTGGCAATGATTTTTTTCCAATTTGAAAGAGGAATTGGTTCAGAACCACGAGTAGTTTTTATAAATTCAAATAAATCATCCCAAAAAATGGAATCATCAACAAGGGAATATGCAATGGAAATAAAATCTTTTAAATTATCTATTATATATTCAGCATTAATTTTTTCAAAAGTTGGTTGTACAGAAAAGTTATTTTCCTGAAGTCTGTTGTTAAATTTTTTTAAGAGAACATAATAATCATAAGTACAGAATTCTTTGAATAAAAGGAAGGCTTTATAAGTACCTTCTGTTTTATTAATTCTTTCAGCGGTAAATTCCTGAGAAAATGTTGCTAAATCATCTTCAATTTGTTTTGTCAGATTTGGCAGAGGAATTTTTCTAGACATTTCCTGAATCTGCTGTTCATCAAAATGAGCATGAACTTCAATCTGTTTTTCAGAAAGGGAATAACTAATAATCTGACTTTTATACAAAGCCATGTTTTCGTTAACATGAAGCATTGTTTGAGCAGGTGCAATTAATTTATAAATGTCATAGAAAAGTTTTGCAAAAGGAGGGAGAACCTCAAATGTACTTGTTTTATAAAAACCATGATATTTTGTTTTCTGAAAAGCTTTTGCAATAGCTTTAAGTTTCCGTTTTTTTTCAGCTTCTGGCCCAGACGACTTAAAGATGTTTTCAATAAGAGACTGAAAGAAGCCGTTTTTTGGCGTACTTTGCTCAGTATTTTTGTTTTTTACACCCATTGTAATTCCCCTGCCTTAACTATAAGACAAAAGTGCCAATTTATCAACTGTGAAAACCTTTCCATTTCATATTTGATTTTTGTATCTATATGGCATAAAAAGTGTTATTTATTTATAATTAAGAATATTCTTATGTATTAAAAGAGGTTTTTATGAAGAGAATATCAATTATTGCGGCTACTTTATTGTTTTGCATTACAGCAGCTAATGCATACAATCCTCCTGTAAATGGAGATGGACTTTTTGAACTTTCAAGTGCACGCATGTTATCTACTGCATCTTCTGTAACTGGTGGAGGACTTTTTAATGGGAATCCTTCATCTGTTACTGTAAATCCTGCACTAACTGTTGATGAACAGCGTATTGCATTAAATGCTGGTTTCACAATGTTGTTTTCAACAGATTCATCTAATGACAAATCTGTTGGCACTGCTATGCAAATTGGTGGTATAGTTCCAACTAAATGGACAGTAATGACATTTTATTTGAACGGAGTTTTTGTTCCATTCTACGAAATGAATTTAAATGATTCTGTAAACTTCAAGTTTGGTATGTCAAAACAAGTTACTGAAAAGTGCAGCATTGGTTTGGGCTTGAACACAGGTTATCTTTGGGGGGCTGGAAAGGACTGGAGTTTATCTGGAAATGTAGGTCTTCTTTATAATCAAGGAAACTTAGGATTTTTAAAGGATGTGAGATTTGGAGCTTCTGTTCTTAATATAGGTAAAAACTATAATAAAACTTCTGCAATTGGAATGAATCCTACAGAACAGGTAACAGAATATCCTTCTTTGCTCACTATAAAAGCTGGTGTTGCTGGTTTATTAGTTTCTTCTCCATCTTTTAATATGGGATTTAGTCTTGATGTTACAACACCAATGTTCCAGAATATTATGATTGATGCTGGGCTTGAATGTAGCATTAATAATCTTGTGTATATTAGTGTAGCTGAAAAATTCAATCTTAATGAATTTTCCAATGGAATTAATGATTTTATTCCTTCAATTGGGGTTGGCATGAAGTTCCATTTTGGATTTAAAGATAATGAATATTTTGATAAAAAAGGTTGGGCGGAAAGTGAACTTTCAACAACGGCGGCTTACAAACAGATGTACGGAACTGTAAATGCAATTTCTACAGAAGTTGATTTGAAGCTTGGTATGGAAGATAGTACTCCTCCTGTAATTACTCTTTGGTTGGATGAAGGAGATGAATAATATGAAAAAAAGAACAATAAGTTTTTTGTTTAGTGTAATTTGTCTTGCTGGGCAAATGGCATTTGGAGCTCCAAAATATATTTCTCCAAATAATGATGGTGTTCAAGATGAACTTGTTATTCCTCTTCATATTACAGACAAACGTTATATTGAAGCCTGGAGTCTTGTAATTCTTGATTCAGAAGGAAATGTAATTAGAACTATTGAAAATAAAGTTGCATTGCCAGAAAAACTTGCAGTAAAGAGTATAATGAAGCAGCTTGTAACACCAAAATCAGGCGTACCAATTCCAGAATCAATTACATGGAATGGTGCAATGAATAATGGTGAAACTGCACCAGATGGTATTTATTCATATTATGTTACTGCCACAGATGATAATGGAAATGTGGGAAAGACAAAGGAATATCAGGTTGTAGTTGATACAAAAGCTCCTGAAATTAATTTGATTCAGCCTGCTGATAAAACTTTTGGTGAAGGTTCAAAATCTTCTTTAAAAATTCAGCAGACTGGCTCTGTTGAAGATGAATGGGTTGCTACTTTTAAAACTGTTGATGGTAAGGTTGTAAAAACATATAAATGGGCAAATGGGGAACCTGCTGTTGTAAACTGGTATGGTACAAATGATGATGGAGAACAGGTTCCAGATGGTGTTTATTCTTATGAAATTACTGCAAAAGACCGGGCCGGAAATGTAAGTGAGAGGGCAACTGTTACAAACATCATTTATTCCGCTGACAAGCCTGCAACTAACATTTACATTGTTGGTTCAAAGTATTTTGCACCAAATACAGAAAGTGATATTCAGACACTTGTTTTGAATATTCGTATTCCTGTTCCAGAGGAAAAAACAGGTAATAAGCTGGTAGAATGGGCTGTAGTAATTACAGACAGTAAAAAGAATATTGTCAGAATGTTCGATAATAACAAAATGGGCATTTTACCTCCTGAGCAAATCTTATTTGATGGTAAAGATGATAATGGAAATCTTTTGCCAGATGGAAATTATCAGGCTGCAGTAACTGCAAAATATTTGAACGGTTATGTTCCTGCAAAAATCAGTTCACCTGTATTTATGATTGATACAGTAAAACCCGAAGTTGCAGTAAAAGCTGTAAATAAAGTATTTGGTGGTAAAAATCTTCCTGAAGTTCGCTTTAATGTAACCTCAGTTCCTAATACAGGCTCACCAGAAGGTTCATGGAAGGCTGAAATTAAATCGGTTGAAACAGGAAATACTGTTCGCACTTTTGAATATGATGCATACATTCCACAGATTATTAGCTGGAATGGTTTGAATGATAAGGGAAAAATTGCTGATAAAGGCGAATATAAGCTGGAAATCAGTGGAAAGGACGCTGCCGGAAATATTGGTGGTGGAAAAGCAGAAGATGTTATTACATTTGATACAACAGAAGCGACATTGCTTTTGGCTTCAAATATTTCTGCCTTCTCTCCAAATGCTGATAAGGTAAAAGATACAGTTACATTTACTCCAGTTACTGAAACAAAAGATGTAAATAACTACGAATTTAAGATTAAAAACAGCAATAATGAAGTTGTTTATGTAAAATCAGAAAAAAAACGTCTTCCTTCAAGCTTTATTTGGGATGGTAAAGATACAGAGGGCATTCGTTGTGCAGATGGAGTATATACGGCATCTCTCTATATAGAAACAGCCAATGGTTCTTCTGCCAGTGCTTCTTCTAATGAAGTTGAACTCGATACACAGTTCCCAAGTCTTGTAGCTGAAGTTCCATATACTTACTTCTCTCCTGATAATGATGGAATTCAAGATACATTGCCAATTGCAATTTCTGGTTGTACAAATGAAAACAAGTGGATTTGTGAAGTTCGTAATGCAAAAGATAAAGTTGTAAAAGCTTTTGTATGGAGTGGTTCAAAAGACAGTCTTGTTTGGGAAGGGGAAGATGAATCTGGAAATCCTGTTGAACATGGAAAATATAATATTGTTTTGTATTCTTCTGATAATGCTGGAAACAGCTTCTCAACAGAAATTAAAAATATTGTAATGGATAATCGTGAAACAAAAATTTATCTTACAGCTGAATATGAAGGTATTTCTCCAAATAATGATAAATATCTTGATTCACAGGTTTTCGAAATTAAAGCAACAGTAACAGAAGATATTACAGATTGGAAATTTGATATTAAGAGAGAAGACGGAACTGTAGTTTATAGCCTTTCAAATCTTGATACACCAGATTTACCAGCTAAAATTACATGGAATGGTGCTGATATAGAGCGTAATGTTTGTGAAGGAACATTCTTTGCAACTGTTGATGTGAACTACAAGAAAGGAAATAAAGTAAATGCTGTTTCCTCTCCATTTATTTGTACTGCATCTGCACCAGCATTAACTGTTCAGACTGCACCACAGTATTTTAGTCCTGATAACGATGGTATTGATGATGATTTATTCATTAAACTTTCTGCAACAACTAAAGCACAGATTAAGAACTGGTCCTTTGTAATTAAAGATCCTAAAGGTAAGAAATTCTGGACTACAGAAGGAAAAGAACAGCTTACAGAAAGACTTATTTGGGATGGTTTAAGTAACATTCAGAAGGATAGTGGTGGAAATGCAGAACGGGTTCAGTCAGCAATGGATTATCCATATACATTTACTGTTACAGATAATCTTGGTATGACTTCGGTTGTAGAAGGTGTTATTCCAATTGATGTTCTTGTAATTCGTGAAGGTGATGTATTAAAAATGGCCGTTCCTTCTATCATCTTTGAATCTGATGCTGCAAACTTCCAAAAAGCAAACAGCAAGCTTTCAAGTGCCCAGGTTAAGAAAAATCTTGAAATTTTGGATCGTATTGCGGCAATTTTGAAGAAGTTCCCGGATTATAAAATTTCTATTCAGGGACATGCAAACAGACTTTCTGATAACGAAGAAGAAGAAACTGTTGATAATCTAAATGTTTGGGGTAGAGCTCTTGTTCCACTTTCAAAAGAAAGAGCAGAAGGAATTAAAGCATACCTTGTAAAGAAAGGTGTACCAGCTTCTAATATTTCTACAGAAGGTTTAGGTGGTACAAGACCTGTTGTTAATCCTAAAGATAAGGATAATAACTGGAAAAATAGACGTGTAGAATTTATTTTAATGAAATAGTAAAAAAAATTAAAAATAATCTTTTTTGCTATTGACATAAAATGTGTGATTCTATATTATATTAATACATTCAGCAATGAGTGTATGGTTCCTTAGCTCAGTCGGTAGAGCAACGGACTGTTAATCCGTTTGTCGCTGGTTCAAGCCCAGCAGGAGCCGCATAAAGCCTTCTCAAAAGAGAAGGCTTTTTCTTTTTAACAATCTTTCAATAATGTTTTAGAAGATGAACTGGGGGGATGAGAACTTAATGGAAGAAGAATTAAAAATAAAGAGTGAAATCAGAAAGAGAATTAGAACTAACATCGCTGAAAAAATAAATATTCTTCCTTTAGAAAGTAAACGGGTATGTGAAAAAATTCTTGATTCTGAAGAATATAAAAAGGCAGATTACATATTTGCTTACATGGCACTTAATGATGAAGTGGATTTGTCTTTATTAATTCAGAAGGCTCTTTCTGAAAATAAAACTGTTGCTATTCCAAAAATCAATAGGGAAAACATGACAATGAATTTTTTTCATTATCATAATCAAAAATCAGAAACTGCAGATGGCTATTGCAAAATAAAAGAACCTGTTGATGAAGCTAAAATTTTAGATATTGAAAAAATAAAAAATCATAAAGTACTGATTCTTGTTCCTGGTCGTGCTTTTACTGAAGAGGGGGGCAGATTAGGTCGTGGCAAAGGATTTTATGATAAATATTTGGCTAAATTATTGTCTCTGATTAGTGCTGATAATGTTTTTCTATTGGGTGTAGCCTTTAGCTGTCAGATTGTTAAAGAACTACCTTTAGACAATCATGATATTTTGATGAATAGTGTAGTTCATTTTTAGTTTTATTTTTTTCCTTCTTTGGAATAAATTATGAGCTGTGGTTTTGCAGGAAAATATTCCATGATATCGATAAAATCTGAAAGTTCAGCATTTTGAATATGATTGTATTCTTCCAGATAAAGATAGGGATTTTGTTCAAAAGGGAAATATTCCATACCTTTTTGAATTAAAATGGCATTTCCAGTATTTGTTGTAGTCTTTGATAAAATCTGCTTTATCCAGGTATCTTTGATTTGAGTTGCAATGGAAGTTCCTGCTCCCTGTTTTAGTTCCAAAGAAATTTCTTCAATTAATGAATAAAAAAGATTATCCATTGCCTTTGTGTGGGATACATTTTGAATTGTAATTGTGGCGGCTTCCATGGAAGATTTTGCCGGAGTAACAAAGGCTTTTGCATCTTTTAGTGTACTATTGTTCTGCAAGGCAAGATTTAGTCTGTTTTCTAGGTAATATAAAAGGGCGTCAAAAATTGCTGATTTTTTTGTTCCAGCTTCTGGTGTTTGGAAAACATATATTACAGGATCAATAAACTCTTTTGTTGGAACTAAAACAGCTGGCATAGGACCCGCTTTTTCAGCAGGAATATCTGTAAGGAATGTGTGATTAACTTTTACAGTTACAGTTTTGTTTTTAGGCATTTTAGTTGTTGTTCCAGAATAATTTACAGCCCCATTTTGATTTACTAAAAGACCAAGTGTCTTGTTTAATGTTTCTGCATAGTTTTCATCATAATTGCCTGTAAGAATAAGACTATAGCGTGATGCATCAAGAAGTTTTGGATATGTTTCTAGAATATGCTGATAAGATGTGTTTTCCAAAATTTCTTTATCCCAGGTATAGATTTTGCTTAAATCGCTTTTCGGATATAAAGCTTCAATCACTGCACAGTACATTTGATATGTTACAGTTCCGTTTTCCAGACGCTTTTGATACTGCCTGTTTGAAACCGCTCTGTCTGCAGAAGAGGGAATAATGTCACCATAAATGAGGGCATTAGAAATACAGCGGCAACAGATTTCAAAATCCTCTTTTTCACATTCCAGTATTATATAGCTGGAAGCAGTTTGAACTTCGTAATCAACATTGGGAATGCCAAGAATATAACCTGCCTGAGCCTGGTTGTATATTTCTTTTTGGATATTTGTTGTTAAAAGGCTTACCATAACTTCTTCAAAACCGTTGTCGTTGCTGGAATTTAATTTTCCACCACGAATAGAAAGCAAAAGTGTGATTTGGGAAGAATTATTATTATGTTTTGTATAAACAGGAATTCCATTTAATAATTTTGTAGTTAGTATTTGTTCTTTATTTCTATTGTAATAATCGTTTTCATAAGAAACAGGTTTTGTTTGTGTTGCAGGAACAATGTCAGAAATGGCTTTAACATCATCATATATTTTCTGATTGTACCAGGATGCATTGGCTTTTGTTATTACTTCGAAACCTGCTTTTGCATATGCATCCTTGTTTTTTTTGTAATCTGATGAGCCTATTATAACAAACAGATAGGGCTCTTCTGCAAGAAATTGTTCTTGAATAATTGGAAGAGAAGAATTTTTTAATCTTAAGTCTCTGTTTAAGAAATTTTGAACAATAGTAGAACCATTTGAATTGTCAAAGATTTCTTCATAGCTGGAAAAATAAGGCTCAATGGCCCACCAGGATGAAAGCTTATCCATGAAAACTGTTGTGCTGGAACCTAAAAAATTAATGTCAAAAACCAGCTGCTTCTGAAAATGATTAAATTCTCCTGGAGTAATCTGCTCGATACCGACTTTTGTTTGTTTAAGAAAGTTTAATGCTTGTGTTACCGATGTAGTTTTTTTTGCCAGATTTTTGTCTTCTGGAGATTGCAAAAGGGATTGAATAATCAGACGATTACTGTTTTTTTTGTAAGCCGATTGGGCATTTATATATTCATGGCCCGGGATGTTTAAATCTTCCTGACTAAGAAGATTGAATTTGAAAAAAGAAGAATTGTTGTTCAAAATGGCGGCAGCAATATCGCAATCTTCCATGGAATTAAAACCAGTATATTGAACAACAACTTGAGTCATTTCAGAAGACATTTCTGGATCGTGAATAACGAATTTTTTTTGGGTATTTTTGATAGTGCCTTCTTTTTGAACAGGAACCTGATATGTAGAATAATAAGCTCCAAAGGTATTTTGAATAAGTGAAAGAATTTGCTGGGAGTTTATATTACCACTTACAAAAACAGCACTGTTTTGTGGAGTGTACCATCTTTGGGAAATTTCAGAAAGAATAGTTCGTGCTTTTTCAATTGTTGTTTTTTGAAATAAAGGCGAATATAACCCTGAATCGTGTTTCCAAGGTGATGATGAAAAAACTTTTGAATCTATTGCCGCATTAATTAAAGTAGATAATTCACTTGCATTTTCTGCAACTTCCTTTTTCAACTGTAATAATTGGGATGAAATAAGTTCATTTGAAAAGTCTGGGCAAAAAGCCTGCTTTGCTAAAAGAGAAAAAGTTTCTTCTGCTTTTGATGAAGTGATGGTTGTTACATATCTTGAAGAGTCTGCATAACAGTCTGCTCGTTCAAATTCAATTTGTGGCATAGAGGTTTTGAGGACTCTTGAATAAAGCTTAAAAAATCCATTAGTATTCTGGGTTTGGTTAGAAAAGCCTGCTTTTGCAGTATATTCTACACGAATAAAAGGTGTGGATGGATCTTCTAATAAAAAAACTGTTAAACCATTTTCTAAAGTAAGTTGTTGTACAGAGTCGGCTGGGGCGGCAAAAAGACTGAAAGCAACAAATAAAGCCGCAATAAATGATAAGACCTTTTTCATGTATAATAGTATAAACTAGCAAGGAAGTTCATGCAATTATGCAATCCATAAATAATGTTCTTTGCACAAATGGCGTTCTTGTTGTATGATGATAGAACTATGGTAAAAGTTGAATTGAATTCCAAAAATACTCCTGTAAAATTGGGAGCAGATATATTAAGAGGAAAGAGAAATCTTACAGAAAAAGAAATTGCTATATTAAAAAGCAATCAGAATTTTATGGAAAATGATGATTGGAGCAATTTTTACGTTTCTGAAAAAGAAGGAGAATTTAATCCTTCCTTAATACAGTTTTCATTTTTTTCTGGCTTTGTTGTTTTAGGGCGGCTAGTAGATGCTACTCTTAATTATAACGACCTCCATCTTAAATGCGGCATTTCCAATTCAAAAATAAAGGATTTGATTGCCGGAGACGACTTTGTAATTAAAAATGTTGCATATCTTGATAATTACAAAATTTCCAATAGAGTAATCCTTTTTAACGTAACAGAAATTTGTTGTACAAAACATTCAAAATTTGGTAACGGAATTCTGAAAGAAGGGGAGCCGGAAGAAAACCGGGTTTGGATTGGTGTAGCCAATGAAAATGATGGTCGTCGAGTTCTTCCTTTTGAAAGTATGATTCCTGCCGATGCCTATCTTTGGTCCCATTATCGGGATGATAATGATTTATTAGCCAGATTTATGGAGCTTACTGAATCAGGCAATACTGGTAAGCTGGATACAATGGGCTTTATAGATGATGATTGTGTAATTAAAAATTCAAACATCATTAAAGATACAAAAATTGGAAAAGCTGCTTATATTAAAGGGGCCTTAAAGCTTAAGAATATTACAATTCTTTCATCAGAGGATGAAGTGTCTCAGATTGGTGAAGGTGTGGAAATGGTAAACGGTATTCTTGGATATGGAAGCCGGGTTTTTTACCAGGCTATTGCCATTCGTTTTGTGATTGGTCGCAACTGTCAGATTAAGTATGGAGCCCGCCTTTTAAACTCAGTTCTGGGTGATAATTCTACAATTTCCTGCTGTGAAGTTTTGAATAATCTTATTTATCCATTCCATGAACAACATCATAATTCATCATTCTTAATTGCAACTACAGTTATGGGACAGTCTAATATTGCTTCTGGTGCCACAATTGGAAGTAATCACAACTCTCGAAGTCCTGATGGGGAAATTTTTGCAAAGCGTGGATTCTGGCCGGGACTTTGTTCTGATTTTAAGCATAACTCCAGATTTGCCAGTTTCGTGTTAGTTTCAAAGGGAAGCTATCAGCATGAATTGGATATTCCTTATCCATTTGCTTTGGTAAGTCCTGGTGAAAAAACTGATGAAGCAGTAACAATCATTCCTGCATTCTGGTTCATGTATGATATGTTTGCCATTACCAGAAATAAGAATAAATTTGCAAAGAGAGATAAACGCAAAGTAAAGGTTCAGAATATAGAGTTTGACCCCCTTGCTCCGGATACAATGCAGGAGATTATGGGTGCCTTGGATCGCATTATTAGATTAACTGCAGATTATTTAAAAGAACCAAAAAATCTTCAGGGTGCTAAAGATTATCTTCATCAAAATCCTGATGCACAATTTACTTTAATGGATATGACTTGCCAGAAAAAGTATGGTGCCCTTATTGCAAAACCTGTAAAAGCCTACAAAATGTATCGCAAAATTGTTAAATATTTTGCATCTTCCACTTTGATTGAATACTGCAAAGCACAAGAAAAAAAAGCTCTTTCCTTATCTGATATTAACGAAATCAGAAAATTCCCATTATTTACAGAATGGGAAAATGTTGGGGGACAAATCATTCCATCAGCAAAAATTATAGAGCTTTTTAATTTAATTAAAGGACGCACAATTAACAATTGGGACATGGTTCATGATTATTATAATCAGTGTCAGTCAGAATATAACCAGTGGAAAGTTAGATATTCACTTTATCTTCTTGAGCAATTATATTCTCGACCAATTGAAGATTTTTCAAATCTTGTTTATCAGGATATTATTGATGATGTAAAAGTTGTGGCTCAAGATATTTATGATGATTCTGTATCGTCACGAGAAAAGGATTATACAGATTATTATAGAAATATGACTTATAGAAATCAGAAGGAAATGGAAGCCGTTATTGGTTCTTTAAGTGATAATTCTTTCCTGATTCAGTTGAAGAAAGATACTGCCCAGTTTATTGAAAATCTTGAAAATGTGTTTGAAGGACTTGCAAAATAATTTATGAAAATTGATGGTAAGTATAAACAATTTGAATCTGTAACTCTTGAAAATAGAACCTGGCCAGGAAAAAGAATTACAAAAGCACCAATATGGTGTGCTGTTGATTTAAGAGATGGTAATCAGGCACTTATTAATCCTATGAGTATTAATCAGAAACTGGAATATTTTAAGATGCTGGTTAATATTGGTTTTAAACAGATTGAAGTGGGCTTTCCTTCTTCTAATGATACAGAATTTAATTTTATACGGACCCTTGTAAATGAAAATCTGATTCCTGATGATGTTACGATTCAGGTTCTTTGCCAATCCCGGGAACATTTGATTGAAAGAACAATGGAATCTTTGCGTGGTGTAAAAAAAGCAATTTTTCATATTTATAATGCAACTTCTCCCGCTCAAAGAAAATATAATTTTGGAAAATCTAAAGAAGAGCTGATTAAAATTGCAACTGATGGAATTGCTTTTGTTAAACAGTATGAGCCGGTTGCAGAGGGATGTAAAATCAGTCTTGAATATTCTCCTGAAAATTTTACACAGACAGAAATGGATTATGCACTGGAAATTTGTGAAGCTGTTGCAGATAAATGGAATGCGTCAAAAGAAAACAAAATTATCTTAAATCTGCCCTCTACAGTAGAAGCTTGTTTACCAAATCAGTTTGCGGACCAGATTGAATATTTTTGTACTCATATTAAAAACAGAGAAAGCTGCATAATTTCTCTTCATAATCATAATGACAGAGGAGAAGGTGTGGCTCAGTGTGAAATGGGACTTTTGGCAGGGGCAGAGCGAGTAGAAGGATGTCTTTTTGGAAATGGAGAGCGTTCTGGAAATCTTGATATTGTTACTGTAGCATTGAATATGTATACACAAGGGGTGAATCCGGAGCTGGATTTTAGTAATCTTGCAAAAGTTTCAGCAGAATATACAAGACTAACTGGAATGAATATTCATCCTAGAACTCCTTATTCTGGGGAACTGGTTTTTACCTCCTTTAGTGGCGGGCATCAGGATGCTATTAGAAAAGCAATGGCATTTCGTGAAAAACAGAGTAAAAATTTTTTATGGGATGTTCCATATCTTCCAATTGATCCCCATGATATTGGCCGTCAGTATGAAGGAATTATTCGAATTAACAGTCAGAGCGGAAAAGGTGGTGCAGCTTTTATTCTGGAAACAAACTTTGGAATTATGGCACCAAAAAACATGCATCCCATTATTGGTGATGTTGTAAAAAAAGCGGCAGATGAGTTACAGAGAGAACTTTCTTCTGCAGAAGTATATGATTTGTTTGCAGAAAAGTGGCTTAATACAAAATCTCCTCTTAATGTACTGGAAATTACAGAAAAACATATTGAAGGGGAGCGAGGCGGAAATGGAGAAGAACATGTTGCTGCAACTGCTACTATTGAATGGTATGGAAAGAGACTTGTAATTACTGCCAGTGGAAACGGACCTTTGGATGCCTTTGTAAATGCGATGAAGAGAACTTCGGCTCCGATTTTTAATATTACATCTTTTAGTGAACATTCTATTGGTATTGGTTCTGACACCCATGCTATTGCTTATGTTCAGCTTTCAATGGAAGATGGAACTTCTGTTTGGGGTGTAGGAAAGAGCTCCAATGTAGGCCGCGCCGGTGTAGGGGCAGTTGTTAGTGCATTGAACTTTTATTTGAATACGGAAAATTAGTTTATTTGTATGAAAAATTATATTCATCATAAGCGGGTTAAAACCATTCTCTTTAGTTTAATATTTTTATTATTGCTATTAACTTCAGGATATGGGGAAGAAAATAAAACCGTTAGAGTAGTATGTTCAATTATGGATACCTCAAGTACAGGTTACAAGTCTGGTTATTCTTATGAATACTTTCAGCGCATTGCATATATTACAGGCTGGAAATATGAATATGTTTATGCAGATTTTTCAACTGCCCTTAAAATGTTAGAGAATGGGGAAGTTGATATAAAAGACAATCTTTCTTATACAGATGAACGGGCAGAATTCATTTCATACTCAGAATATCCCCAGGGAGAAGAAGATTATTATCTTTTTACATCCGTAAACAATCGTGATTTATTACATGAAAATCTTGAAAATCTTAACGGAAAGAAGGTTGCCGTTTCAAAAGGAAGCTTTCAGGAAAATGCATTTAAAAAATGGCTTATACAACATAATATAAATGTTGAAATTATTGAAACAACTGGAAGCAATGCTACTTTTGAAGCTTTAAATAGAGGTGAAGTTTCTGGCATTGTTTACCCTGGGACAAACGATGCTCGTGGATATGTTCCTGTTGCCAATATTGGACATTCAGATTTTTATTTTGGTGTAAGCAAAAAACGCCCTGATATTCTTAATGAGTTAAATGAAGCTCTTAGAAAAATCCAGACTTTAAATCCAAGTTTTAATGATGCTTTATATAAAAAATACGAATCATTCGATGCAGCTTCACTTATCCTTACTGAAGAAGAATATGAATATGCTAATAATCTGAAAGAGATAAAAATAGGTATTCTTGACGATTATTTGCCATTTTCTACCGAGGAAAAGGGTGAAGTTAAAGGTGTAGTTACATATATTGCAGACTGTATAAAAGAAATGACTTCTGATTCAAACAATCTGCAAATAAGTTATAAAACATATTCAACTTATTTAGATATGATTCAGGGCTTAAAAGATAAAGAAGTTAATATTGTTTTTCCTGTGACAAGTGATTTTTATTATTCTGAATTTAACCAAATTCTGGAATCAGAAGAAATATTCGAACTTTCTATGTCCCTTATTTATCGTGATTATAATGAAGATGTAACTTCAAAAATTGCCGTTACTAAACATTCTCCTTCTCAACGAATATATGTAAATAATAATTATCCTGACAGTGAAATTATAGAATATGATACTCCAGAAGAATGTTTTGAATCTGTCCTTGCTGGAATTGCAACAAGTACAATATTCAACTCATTCCGGGCAGAATTATTCTTTAATACAACAAAATTCTGGACATTAAAGGAAATCTCTTTACCAAAACATGCTTCAATGTGTTTTGCAGTAAATAAGGACGACAGAACTTTCTTAAATATTCTAAATAACCAGATTTTAAGAATTGATAATTATGAACTTATTAATAAAACCTATGATTATCTGAAAATAATGAATACTTATACTGTAGAAGATTTTATACGGGAATATAGAGAATTAATTTTCTTTTTAAGCATAATTTTAGTTTTTACTGTAATTATCACCCTTGTAATCAGTATTATTCGTGAACGCAAACATAAAGAGGCTCTTAAAAATAGCCTTTTAATGGAAACAAAACATGTTATGGCCCGTCTTGCAATTGATGAAGCAATGGAATCTGGCAGCTGGGAAATGGAATTTGATAAATATGGGAATTTTCTAAGCTGCTATTGGTCAGATCAGTTCAGACGACTTCTTGGCTATACAGACGAAAATGATTTTCCAAATAAATTAGAATCCTGGTCAAATCTTATTGTTCCAGAAGACAAAGAACATTCCCTTAACGTTCTTTTTGATTCTGCAATCGATACAACTGGTTCAAAGGGATATAATCTTGAGCATCGGCTCATAACAAAAGACCGTGGAATAAGATGGTTCAGAGCTGGTGGGAAAGCTGTTAAGAAGGTTGTTGATGATAAGATTATTTATTATGGTGCTTTTCAGGATATAAATGAAACAAAACTTGCACAGGAAAAGGCCTACAATGATTCTATAAACGACTCATTAACAGGATTAAAGAACAGACGTGCCCATGATGCATTTGTTACCGAACTGGAAAAGGATGCAAAACCTTTTGTATGCGTCATTTCAATTGACCTGAACGGATTAAAAAACGCAAATGATGAGTATGGCCATGCCGCTGGTGATGAACTAATTTTGGGTGCAGCCCAATGTTTATCAAAAGCCTTTGATGGAATTGGAAATGTTTACAGAATGGGTGGCGATGAATTTGAAGTACTTTCTACAGATCATAATGTAGATTTTAAATCTGCCATTGAAAATCTTAATCAGATATGTGAAAACTGGCATGGTGTTTATGTAAAAGAACTGACAATGTCCATAGGAGTAGCCTGGGGGGAAAATGTAACCCGCCTGCTTTTTGAAGAAATTGTTAAGACAGCTGATGAAAGAATGTATGAAGATAAACGTCTGTTCTATCAGCAATCTGGCAGAAACAGACGTAAGCAAAGATAATAATAGACAGG
>JAHAZJ010000086.1 GCA_018385315.1 Treponema sp.
TGTATAGATTCCGCCATTTATTGAAATTGATTTTTCTTCAAAATTTGTACCAGTACCATCTAAATCAATTTTAATTTCTGCATTTCCAATTATAGGTTTTTTAGATGGAGCATAAGTAACAGAAACACTTTCTATAATATTCATAAGTTTTTCCATTGTTCCACCTGATGAAGAAAAATCAGTACGCCCAAGTAAATCTGGTTCTGAAGAATCATCTGGATTAAATGATTTACCAGCCATTTTCATAACATCAACTGTATAATTATCAGTTACATTCAACTCTAATGGAAGGATTATCATTGCTGTAATTTTTAACGAAGTTTTTGACGAATTATTCAAATCCTTCTTTGTAAGTTTTAAATCCGTTTTTTCATCTGTACCAGTTAATTTTAATGAATAATTCAAGCCTAATTTTTCTGATTCAGAAATACTATTAATTGTTGAAGCTAAATCCATACCTACGCATGGTACTCTGGTCAAATCTGAAATTACAGTTCCCTTTGAATCTTTTACCAAAGCAGGTTCTTTACTGAACATTAATTGCTGCTCTTCTGTTTTAGATCCCAAAATATATGTTGCATCCTTATCTAATGTTTGTCCACCATCTGAAGTTCCACCTAAACTAATTTTTCCCTTAAACTGCACATTCTTAAATGATTCATAATCAGGACGCTCACAGAACAACTTTAATTCAAGTTTTGATAAATCTATTTTATCCGAAATCTTACTATTTCCAGAAGGATCTAACATAGAATCTAAAGAACTCAACAATGTTTTCGGATTAAAATTTACTGCCATATTTCCTGAAACATCTTTATCATTAAGGGCAGTTGTATCAATAGTTATTGATTCCCAATTAAATACTGGCGTAATTTTCATTGCAATTTTATATGATTCACCAGGTTTTACACCAGAAATTGTAATTGTATTTTCTGTCTCATTATAATCAGGAAGTTCTAAGTTTGCTGAAAAATCAACT
This sequence comes from Treponema sp., assembly GCA_018385315.1. GTDB lineage: Bacteria > Spirochaetota > Spirochaetia > Treponematales > Treponemataceae > Treponema_D. The sequence goes on from JAHAZJ010000086.1 coordinate 980, forward strand.
TTTGTAGCGTCATCAATTGTTATTTTATTTTCAGCAGCAGAACGGAATTGTATTGTTTTCTTTTCAGCACCATCTGTGGTGTCAATTGTTTCTGTTTGGGAATTTAATCCAATAAACTCAGAGGATGCTGTCATTTTCATATCATTTCCAGCTGGCAAAGTATTTGAATATTCAACTTCAATACCACTTCCTGCATTCCAAACAATTTCTTTTACCATGGAAGATGCACTGCTTGGTAATTCTTGCTTTACATCAAAACTTGTCTTAACACCCTCTGGAAGTTTTACTGTAACTGATTCAAATCCTTTTATATCCGAAGATAATTCAAATTGTGGTTCTGAAGTAAAATCAATTGTGGCATTTGAAAATTTTAAGGTAAGCTCTGGTTCCAAAATTATATCTTGATTTGTATATATTATATCCTTCAATGATTCTGTTTCTGAATCAGAAAAAGTTAAATCCAAGCCACCACTAAGTTTTATGTTTTTTGTAATTGTAACACCTTTCCATTCTGGTGTTGTAATATTAAGACTTAATTTTGAATCATCACTAAAAACACATTTCTTTACCGGAGAACTTTCCCCAGCACCTTTAAATGATACTGGATCCAGTTTAATTGTCTTATCATCTTGTGATAGACCTGTAACTTTAGAAATTTTTGCAGTTTCATTTAATGTTCCGACAAACTCTTGATTTGAATTATCATCAACAAAATCTATATAAGTCTCATTTGCAAAAAGTGTTTTTCCAGATAAATCAAAAACAACTTTGCCGCTCTTTAAAGTGCCAGTTGCAATTGGAGTTGCAGTACTACATCCTGCTTGTGTTAACCCTGAAGCTGAATATAGTTTTACAGTGCCATTTGCACTTGCTGTATTTATAGTAAGTTTACCACTAGAAATTGATACTGTACTAAAACCTGTAAAAATTACCTTTTGAGGACCAGTTCCAATATTACCTTTTACAGCTAAAAGACCAATCATCATGGTATTTAAAATTTCAAGATCTATTTCTTGTTCTGCATTAAGCTGCAAATTTGGAATAGGAATATCCTGTTCAAAATTCATGGCATCCAGGTTTTTACCAATATCAATTGATTCCATATATGAACCAAAATCAAGAGGAACTTCCTCTAAAGGCATTCTTAATAAATACTGCTGAACTTTTTCATTTCCACCAGGATTATAATCGTAAAATTCAAAATTTTCACCAATTGAACTTTGAATTGTTGCCGCAGATAATTTATCTGAAAAATCTTTTTCAAACTCTGCAATTGTAAAATTATATTCTGCGGTTGTTTTTACCTGTACTTTTTTTGGAACAGTCATGTTCTGAAATTGAACACATCCTGTTAATAAAATAAATAATGCTGCTGATGCAAATAAACATTTAACTGTTTTTTTCATAAACAACCTCCATAAAAAAATGAATCCATTTAATTTATCGACAACAGTATAACATTACCAAAAAATAAATGGTTTCATTTTTTATAAATTTTCTCTAAGATTTTTCTTATTTTTGACTGAATAATGATGCAAATGGATTATAACTCATTCCTTCATCAGCATTCTGAGAATATTTTTTATTTTCAGAATCATTATTAGGACGAGATGATTTTCCATCCTTCTTCACCACAACCACCCGTTTTCCACCATTTGATGGACGTGGAGCATTAGAAGAAGCATCCCGCTTTGGTGCTGATTTCTGACCTGTACCAGCACGGCTTGCCGCATCGCTTTTAAGAGAAAGACTGATTCTTCGACGAACCTGATCCAATTCAATAATTGTAAATTCGTGAACATCACCAACTTTTACAACTTCCATTGGGTCTTTAATAAAGTTGTCGCTCAATTCGCTGACGTGAATCAATCCAGTTTCATGAAGACCAATATCAACAAAAGCACCAAAATCTACTACATTTTTAATTTTACCAGTAACTTTCATACCTTCTTTTAGATCTTCAAACTGAACAACACCTTTTGACATAATTGGTGCAGGATAACCGTCACGAGGGTCACGATTTGGTTTCTGCAATTCTTCTACAATATCTTTTACTGTCTGAATTGCAATTTTATATTTAGCAGCAATTTCATCAATTTTAGAAGAAGTTACTTTTTCACCTTTCTGAATTAATGGAAGAACTTCCCGAGCTGCATCATAGTTTTCTGGGTGAACCCAAGTGTTATCAAGAGGGTCAGCACTTTCTGCAATCTTCAAGAAACCGGCACACTGTTCAAAAGCTTTTGGACCAAGTCCTGGAACATTTTTAAGATCTTCACGACTTGTAATTTTTCCATTTGCATCGCGATAAGCTACAATTTTCTTTGCAGTAGTTTTGTTAATACCTGATACATAACTTAAAAGCATGTAAGATGCCGTATTCAAGTTTACACCAACGTTATTTACTACAGAACTTACAACTTCATCCAGCTGTTCAGCAAGTTTTTTCTGATTTACATCATGCTGATAAAGACCTACGCCAATTGCTTTTGGATCTATTTTTACAAGTTCTGCTAAAGGATCCTGCAAACGACGTCCCATTGAAATAGCACCACGAACCATAACGTCTAAATCAGGGAATTCTTCTGTTGCCACTGGAGAAGCCGAATATACTGATGCACCGGATTCATCTACAACAGTGTACTGAACATCGCTGTTTGCATAGTTTTCACTAATTACTTTACTAACAATTTCCTGAACTTCGTGACTTCCTGTTCCGTTTCCAACAGCAAGAACTTGAATATCATACTTATCGATGGCATCATTAATTGCATCGTATGCACCCTGTGGATCCTGTTCCTGGAAAATTTTAAAGAATCCAAGATATTTTCCTGTTTCATCCAAAGCAGCACATTTTGTACCATTACGATAACCAGGATCTACACCAAGAACACGGCTTCCCTTAATTGGTTGCTGCATCAAAAGATTTTTAAGGTTTTCGCCAAACATACCAATTCCGTGGTCATCAGCTTCATCAGCTTCGTCACTGCGAATTTCACGAACAACAGCTGGAGATAAAAGGCGAACAACACCATCTTCAATAGCATCTTTATGATATTTGTTATTTGTTTTTGTACGACCCTGCAAAAGTTTTACAGCTGAATCAACATCAACATCGATTGTAACTTCAAGGGCACCTTCTCTTTCTGCACGGTTAATTGCAAGAATACGATGTGGCTTTACCTGATTCAAAGGTTCTTTGTAATCCCAGTACATCTGATAAACAGAAGCTTTCTGAACTTCTTCTTCCTTCTGGCCTTCTGGAACAATACCCTTTGTTACAATATTTCCTTCTTTCATATAAAGGTCATGAATAGCAGAACGATTTTCTGTTGTCTGGCTAACTCTTTCTGCAATAATGTCTTTTGCACCTTCCAGAGCATCAAAAGCTGTTTCTACATTAAGAGCAGAATCTTCATTGTCAGTTTTAATATATTTTTCTGCTTCTTTTTCAATTTCAGCATCATTCATTTCAAGCATTGCATCTGCCAAAGGTTCCAATCCCTTTTCTGCAGCTACCATGCCACGAGTCTTCTTTTTCTTTTTGAATGGAGCCCACAAATCTTCCAATGATGTAAGAGTTGTAGCGGAAATGATTGCATTGTAGAGAGTTTCTGTAAGCTTTCCTTGATTAAAAACACCTTTTACAATTTCAAGACGGCGTTCCTCAAGATTTTTATATGACTTGAATGAGTGGTCAATGTTCATTACCTGAACTTCATCCAAATTATCTGTTCTATCTTTACGATAACGGCTGATAAACGCTACAGTACAACCTTCATTAAAAAGACTGATAACTGCACTAACCTGCTGCATACGAATATCCAATTCGCCTGCAATTTTCTTCATGATGTCAACTTCATTGACAACTAAACTGTCGATAAATTCTTGTGTAAATTCCATTTTGAGATTTTACAAATTAATCTCTAAATCTTCAACATCTGAAGGAATATTATTATCATCTTTTCTTGTCTGTAAAACTTTTGCCATTAAATTTTTATAATTTGTGGACATAAGTTCATAAATATTTGGTAAAAGAAGCTGTTTGTATCTTCCTGTTAATCCGTTCATGCCATTTTCATCAAGAAATGCAAATACATTTAGAACATCTTCACCAATATGACGCTGCATAATCAAGACCGCATCACTTCTAATCAAAAGACCTTTTAAATGAAAGTGAATATTATCAATTTTTTCATATGAATTAATAATCATTTTATCTTTTGGATAGATAAATGAGAAATGGCTTAAACTGATATCCTGCAAAGTTCCATCATAAGCCTGCCCAGAAAGTTCGAAACTAAAAGTATATGCTCTAGTACACAATGCACGAATTGTTTTACGTCTTCCCTGAGCCTGATTAGCAAATAGTATTTTTTGAATAATCCAGAAATTAGCATTACGCTGATATTCCAACTGAACACAACCGCATTTAATTCCTAAATCATAATTAAACAATTTTTCAAGACGATTTTTTACTTCACGGTCGGGGCGTTTTACAAACATAACACCAATAAAAATTTCTGGGTGTTTTTCCTGAAGATTTTTTATAAAAGCATACCAGTTAATTCCAGGAATATTAAAATCAATATTAAAAAATAAAATAACATCCTGAAATACAGAAACAATTGCTTCTATTTGTTCTTCTAATAAAATTGTTTTAAGATTTTCTACAAAGTAACATTCAAACCCAAGGGCAAAAAATTCTTCAAGAAAGTTTTCTGGAAATAATGACAAATCTGGTGTGATAAAAAAGGTTTTTCTTCCAACGGCAAAATCTTTGATTGTTACAGCCACAACTACATTCCTTATAGATTTAGATTTAATCTACTTTAAATTCAATTATATCCCATTTTCTTCAATAATAAAGAAAATCCTAACCATTTTAAATAAATCTGAACAACTGGTGATGTTCAACCATATTTGTTTTAGCAGCAACAATGTAACTTCCAAAGAATGCTGTTGCAATATTGAACAAAGATGAGAATGAACAGATTATTATCATTGCAGGTTTTAATAAAAGGAAGCTTGTTTCAAAACCTTTTCCATATGTCTGGCAAAGAATTGTAAGAAGAACAAAAGCTCCCCCAGTTGGTAAGTTTCCTAAAAGAAATGAAAGTCCAAAACAAACAGAGAAAATCAAAGCAATATCTTCAAAGGGAAGCTTCAAACTTGAATAGGATCTCCAGATTAATACAAAAGAAATTGCTGCTACTAATGCTGAACCTCCACGGGCAAAAATTGAAAACAATGGGAATGTGAACCCAGAACTTCTTCTTTTAATACCAAGACTGTCTTTTCCATGTCTGATTGCTACTGGTAAAGAAAAATTCTCATCACCACTAATAAAACCAATGAACATTGGTGCAAAGGCAGCATATAAAACTCTGTAAGGATGTGGCTCGCGACAAACATAACGAACAACAATTGGGTATATAACACCAACAATAATTACGAAATCAACTACGAACAATGCAATCATTGGTGTATAGATTCCAGTTGCAAATGCAGCTCGGAAAGAAATTGTCCAATAACACATTATTGCAATAATTAAAATTGAAAGCACTTCTGAAAATGCTGAGGAAAGCTTATAAAACAATTGTGAAGAAGCATATGCAAGATTATAAATTGGTTTAAAAGTATTCTGATCTGAATAACAAGTCCAACCAATCATCAATGCAAAAAGGAAAGATACTAAAAGGAAAGTTCCGTTTTCTAAAGTCTGGAATGCAGACTGTGGGAATAAAGAAAGAAGTAAGCTCTTAATATCTATAGACGCAATTTCAGTTGTCACATCAACAGTAATTGGAATACGTGGAAGCTTTACAATTAAAACAGAAACGAGACCTATGACTGTGAGCAAAAGGGAAGAAATCACAATGATTGCGAAAGTCCAGATTGAAGTCTTTAATACAAGATTAGAAAGACGTAATTTATTAATAGAAACAATTGCTGTTGTAAAGATTAATGGAACTACAAGATATCTACCAAAACGTATACAAAGCTCAGTTATAAAAGTAATAATTGAAGAACCTGTAATATTATTCCAAGGCAAAAGAATTGCAGCAAGGACACCAATAACCATACCAATTAAATATTTCATCCAAACTTTCATTCTTTCATTATATCATATAGTAGAATGTGATTCCATACTGTGATATAATATAAATTATGTCAGATATTTTATTAGCAGGCAAAGATTTGCCAGATTGTCTTGAATTTGCAGAAGGTTTACTCAATTCAAATAAAGTTTTTACTTGTGCAAAGAAGGATTTAGATCTTTCACCCTTTGAATCTGAAGGAATTTATTCCTGCCAGTGGAATCGTTCTTCTGCCATCTCTTCTCGTTCTTTTATTATAAAAGCCGAAACAACAATGCAGGAATTAGATCAGTATGTAATTTATTTTGATTCTATGTTCTTTGCTTCAAAATTTGAATTAGACAAAACTGAAAATGTTTCTGTAGCTTTGGACACAATGTTTGCAAGCTATCAATTTTTTGTAAATGAACTTTTGCTTCGTCTTGAACAGAAAAAAGACCCTGCTGTTGTGTCCTTTGTGCTTCGTTCATATCCATCAAAATTTGAAACACTTCATTCCTCAAATAAAAGTGTAAATCTTGTTCCTTCAAGTAATATTGTAAATGCAGCACAATGTGCTTTTGTTTCTCTTGCAGAAAACATTTCAACTTTAGTTGCAGATAAACCTTATATGTCTGTTGTTCTTGTAAACTGCGAGCCTGCAAATGAAATGTACAATGATGAAAAGGCTCTTGGCACATGGGTTTCACAAACAATGGATTCTGTAAGAAAACAAAAATCTCATCAGTCTGTAAAACAAGCTTCTACATGGTTAAAACCAGGTACTAAAGTTTCTACAGGTTTCTCTTTCTTTAGATAATTTTCTGGAGACTAAATGCAGACTTTGCAACAGTTAATTAATGATAATCTCTAT
>JAHAZJ010000088.1 GCA_018385315.1 Treponema sp.
CACCATTCAAAATAGCAAGACCTTCTTCGCATTGGGAACGCCGTTCATTATATTTTGAATCAGCAAGTCGCCGTTGTTTTTTTGTATTCATTACAACAAAACGATAGTCCCCTAATTTTAGTGGAACATACTGGTGTTCAATTTTTGCACAATCAAGAACTTCTGCCGTATCTTTTTTGCCAGTAGCAATAATGTACTGATCCATAATTCCGCAATTTACGTTCATAAACTCGTGTTCTGATTGCTGTCCCATTAATGCAATTTCTTTGCGACTTAAATTAAATCCAAAAGTCTCATTTACAGCCCAAGCAAAACCACATTCTAAAGCAGAGGATGAACTGATTCCACCTGCACTTGGAACATTACTGGCAATCAAACAATCAAATCCACAGGGCAAATGTAAACCTTTTTTCTTCATGCAGCAAAGAATGCCGTTTAGAAAATTTGCATAATCATTGGCACTATCAAATTTAAAATCAGTAGAGGTATCAAATTCGAAAGTACCAGGGAAAAACAAATCATTATAAACAATTTTTGTATCATCCCTTTTTCGTATTGCACAATAAAGATATTTGTCTATTGCAGCAGGAAATACCTTTCCACCGTTATAATCAATATGTTCACCAATAATGTTGATTCTTGCTGGTGATGCAAACATGCGGATTTCTTTTTCAGAGTTTCCGTATACTTTTATAAAATTTTCTCTAAGTAGTTCAGGTGTAACTTCAAATTTCTCTTTCATAAAGAATTCCTTTTACATAATTTTTATTACCTTATTGTTATTTTATGATTATACCTTTTCTATTTTTTATTCGGTTTACATAATCTTCTATTGATTTTAAAGGTTCGTCAAAACAAACCCCGCCAATAGGCATACCTTCCTTCTTAAAAAAAGTTCCAGTTCCATGAATATCGCTTCCGCTTGTTACTGGAAAATCAAAAGCTTGTGCATACAATTCTGCCATTTGATTTTCAATTGGTTTATTTCCACCATTATAAACTTCAATACCATGAACTTCCAAAGGATGCTGATGCATGGCTTGCATATATTGTCTGAATCTAAAAGGATGGGCCTGAATCATTACCCCTTTTTGTTTATTTACTGCTTTAAAAAGCTCTCTATGAGTCATATTAGCAACCTGGGGATTTTCTAAAAGCCATTGTTTAGAAAGACCGTAAATCAGATAATCATCACCCTGAAAAGACTGTTCAAAACCAAAAAATACTTTAAATTCTTTTTCAGTCCCTTTCAGATTATTTTTTATATTGTATTCTTCCGAAGCAGAAAAAGCAGCCTCATAGCCTTTACAAAAATTTTCCACCCAAATATCCCATGGTAAACTTCTGTCTACAGCAGTATTTCCACCCCAGAAGTGATCTGTAACAAATAATCCAGAATAACCAATCTGAATATAAGGTTCAATATAATCAGCACCGCTAGATCTTGCACAGGCACTACCTTCCTGTGTATGAAGATGAGTTTCGTATTTATACTTTTTTCCCATAGCCCTATTTTACAACTAAAACACAATAAATAACAGTAAAAAAAACTATATTCTTTTTGTACAATTTTCTATATACTTTAGTTATGAATAAAACAGTTTATATTATTGGTCACAAAAATCCAGATACAGATGCCGTTGTTTCTGCAGTAAGTTATGCAGCTCTAAAAAATCTTTTAGGGCATCCAGAATACAAAGCAGCACGAGCAGGACATCTTAATCCCCAGACTTCATATATTTTTGAAAAATTTGGAGTTCCTCGTCCAGAATATATCTCAGATTTAATTCCTAAAGTAAAATATTTCATGCAGGATGTTGTTGAAACTGTAACAGAAGATGTTTCTGTCTGGGAAGCAATTGGTCGCATGGAAAAAAATGAAAATCGAGTTATGCCAGTTGTGAATAAAGATGGAAAATATCAGTCTTTACTCCATTACAGCGGATTTGCAAAAAGCGTACTTACAATTTTAAATCCGGAAAAAAAGCATAATTTTACAACCAGCATCAGTCTTATTCTAAAAACACTAAATGCACAACCCATTATTCTTGCAAGCAACAGTGATAAAACATTTAAAGCTTCAATTCATGTTGCATCCTCTTCAAACGAAACATTCGTAAAACGTCTGGATGCTCATGCTTCAGAAAACATCATTGTTATTGCATCAGACAGAACTGATATACACAAGCTTTGTATTGAACATAACGTAAAGCTTTTGATTACAACAAGCGGATGTATAATCGACAAAAAGCTTAAGGAACTTGCAGAAAAAAATGGCGTTTCTGTAATTGTAAGCCCCTATTCTACAGCTCCAACTTCTATGCTCATTGCTTACTCAATGCCTGTAAGTGTTATGGGTGATAAAGAAATTAAAACTGTTTCAATCAACGACACAGTTTCTAAAATTAAAGACATATTAAAGGATGTTCACTGTAAATACCTTCCTGTAGTTGATGAAGAAGAAAGAATTGTAGGTATGATTTCCGAACATGATTTAATGAAGGAACCTAATATAGAAGTGATTCTTGTAGATCATAACGAAATTACCCAGGCAGTAGAAGGTATTGAACACTACACCATTCAGGAAGTTGTGGATCATCACAGAATCGGTGCAATTCCTACTAAAAATCCAATTACATTTATTAACAGACCTGTTGGTTCTACTTCTACACAGATTGCAGGGCTTTATAAAGAGTACAAAATTCCTATTCCAAAGGAAATTGCATCGCTGCTTCTTTGTGGAATTCTTTCAGACACTCTTATTCTTCAATCTGCTACAACAACCGAGATTGACCAGGAAATGGCAGAATATCTTTCCGGAATTACAGACCTAGATATAAAAGAACTTGGAAATGAAATTTTAATTGCAGGTAGTAATGTAAAAGGCCGTTCTGCCAGTGAATTGATTCACCAGGATATGAAGGAATACGTAGAAGGAAAAGTTTCATATACAGCCAGCCAGATTGAAGTGGGAAATCCAAAAGAAATACTAGACCGTAAAAAAGACTTTATGGCAGAACTGGAAATAGAGCGTCGTAGTCACAAAGCATTGTTCTCATGTCTTCTTGTTACAGATATTACAAAACTCTCTAGCGTACTTTTAATAGATTGTGATCCAAAATTTGAACAGTTTATTACTTTCCCAAAACAAGAAAAAAATGTTTATTATTTACAGGGAGTTGTTTCCAGAAAGAAGCAGCTTATTCCACTGATAACAGAAGCTGTTGTTAATTACCAAAAATAGGATTTTTTAAATTAGCTGTTTATTTCTACAATATTATGGGTAATCCCAATTCCATTAATGAATCTTCTTTTGGTAAGGGGATAATCACTTCAATAAATCATCCCAATTTAACCCTTGTCCACTCTTCACATTTCTGGCCAGGGTTTTACCAATTACTAAATCATAAAATTCAGGAGACATTCCCGGAGTAAGAATTTTTTCAGTTCGCAAGATTTCAATATCACCTTTTTTAAGCACATGCCCTGCATTCAAATCGTACATAACATGAAGACTACGATTTGTCCTTCCATAATTTGCTTTTTCAGCTGCTGCCAATTTCTTTATGCCAGAGCCTAACACTGCAATAACTTTTTCATTTCCAAACTGTTCCGAAAGCTGCTCCACTGCTTTTTTCAATCCAATGTCTTTACCATAATGTCTGATTGCGGCTTCAGTTTGATGAACTACATGAACCATAAGTGCAAACTGTTCTTCTTCCAAAGCAACAGGATCGTCTAACCCCATTGTTTTTTTGCTAAGAGTTATATGCTTTTCAATAACAGTTCCACCAACAGCAATACTTAAAGCAGGAACCAGAATAGGATCTAAGCTATGATCACTAACACCACATTCAATACCAAAAATATTTTTTAGATTTGTGATTACGTTAAGATTATATTCCTCTTCTGGAGCCGGATAACTTGTAATACAATGAAGTAAAGAAACATTATCTGTTCCAATTATAGAAATTGCTTTTTCAATATCACTTAATGTGGAAACACCACTAGATAAAATAACAGGAATTTCCTTTTCACGTCCTTTTCTGTAAGAAGCAAGTGATTCAAGCATTTTATAGTGATTTAATTCTGGTGATGCAATTTTTACTATATCAGGTTTAATTTCTAATAATTCTTCCAGACTTCGTAAACCAAAAGGAGAACAGCAAAATTTACATCCTTTTGAATGAACATATTCAAGTAATTCTTTATAAAAAGCTTTTGAACATTCCAACTGACGAAATCTTTCATATAAAGGAATATTTCCTGTTGGTAATTTTACAAAACCTGTATTTGGATGCAGAATTTCGTCGGCATACACCCATTGAAATTTAATAGCATCAGCACCAGCATTACAGCCTGCATCAACTAAAGCTTTTGCTTTTTCCAATGAACCTTCATGGGATGTACCAATCTCTGCAATAATCAAACTCATTCTTAGTCCTTTAATGTTTTTTTAGCAGTTTGTGCCTTCATTCTATTGCTATAAACATTAATTGAAGATTCTGGCAACCAGCCTTGTTCAAACTTATACCAATAATTTTTTTTATCATCAAAACTGCGACTGATTATTTGCAAAATCTCACCTTTTTTACAGTAGGATTTAATTTCGCTTTCCCAATCCATTGACTCACGAAAAGCAGCATATGGGTCTATAACTAAAGCCCATTGAACATCTGGAGCCAGTGCCAATGGTTCTGAATCATCAAAAATAATAACATTTTTTTTAGAATCTTTGCATGAAGTATTAAGCACTAAGATTAAGAAGAAAATAGAAAAAACAAGAAATAATTTATTTATAATTTTCATTTTTTTTAATTGCCTGCAGTACCATGGGATAAATTTTTAAATCTGAATCAACAAAATTTAACTGAGGAATTTTTTCAATTTCAATCCACTTATATTCAGTATGTTCTGTTAAGTCAAACTTTTTTGTCATTCCATCATGTTCAAAATGAACAAAAAAAGCATCTAAAAAGCATTCTTTATTTTTATGTAAAAAGCTTGTATGTGTAATATGCTCTCCAATTTCAACACCAACGTTAAACTCTTCTTTCATTTCACGTTTTATTGCAGCATTAAAATCTTCACCTTCTTCAAGTTTTCCACCAGGAAATTCCCAGCGTTCACCCATATCACCTTTATTACATCGTTTTGCAATAAAGACTTTACCATTTCGATAATCTATACAAGCAATTGAACTACTCATAATTAATCCTAAAAGAAAATTACTCCTGGCATAATAAAATGCAATAAAGCAATTGCACATGCAATAATACCAACCCAGGAAATATTATCTACAAAAATCGTTTTTAAAAATGCAGGAAGATTTGTGGCTACAGTGGCAGTTGAAAGATAATAGTTTAATAAAATTGCAAAACCAGCTGTTATTCCAGCTAAAGCAGGAAGTAAATCACCAAGAATAATAATTCCCCCTTTTGCGACACAGAAAAGTTTGATAATTCCTGTAAGGAGCGCAAGAATTGCTATTACAAGGGCGAAAGATTTATTCTGAAAAAAATTGTTTTCACTTAAAGATTTATTCATATCTTCAATTAAATTTCGCTTTTTTCCAGGAGCCTCAGTTGTGTCTTCCACCGGCTTTTTAGATAATAAAATAAGCCCCGCAAGCACATTAAGAATTATTGATAAAAAATACATCTGAAACATAAAAAACTCCTGTTTTACAATAAACTTTACTATAAAATTATCTTGAAACTTGGGTAGATAATTCTTTAGAAACATCACCTACAGTAACAACTGCATCAATTCTAATTATATCATAGTCAGAATATTTTGTCCGTAAATATTCTTCTCCCTTGCTATACAACATAGAAACTTCTTTTTTTTCTACAGGCTGATTATCAAGATTAACAAAATAAACATCTGCATCAATTTTTACAGGTTTAATTATTGAATTTTCTTTTACAGGCTTTATCTTTATATTTGTATACACTTCACCATCATAACTAAAAGATTGCATTTCCACTGCAATATCATCAAATTTTGCATAATTTCTGTTTTTATTAAATCCTGTATACATCCAGGTAAAAGAAACGAACAACACAAGGGCAAGTAAAATATAACGATTCTGTTTCTGAAAAAGAACTTTTATTCCCCGTACTGGCTGCATTTTTCCTGCATAATAATCTTTTACATTTTGAGGTGCATGAGCAATTCTTTCTTCCCTATTGTAAAAATAATGCAGTGGCTGTTCACCCTCAGGACGACCTTCCTCAACTTTTGGAAAAATATCACTCATGAATTACCTCTCCTAGTTTTTAACAATTGCATCAATCAGATTATCAGTTCTGTACCACACAACCTTTGCATTATCATTATCCAGGTACAAGGCCGTTATAATTCCTGTTGGCGAAAGGCACATTGTGTAATAAAGATTTTTATCATGATTAACATTAAGATGGCGTCTTAAAATTTTCTGATTTTCACTCTGAATCATTTCAATATTAAAACCATCAGATGTCTTTACAATAAAATATTTCCATCCGCTTTCTGTAATTCCTAAAAAGTCATAGGCAATTTTATATGAAAGACGACTGTAATCAACAACAACAGATTCTTCATAAGGAGGAATAGAAATAGGATCTCCAAAAGTCTCTGTTTCACAATCCAGTGAGTATAAGAGAGTCTGAACATAATTTACACCAGACTGAATCATTGAATCTTCATCAAGATAATTTGCATAATAATCAATATTTACAAAAAGCTTATATTCTGTGGGAGAAGGAATAACATTTCCAATTGTCATATAAGTTTCTGTTTTTATGTCCATTCCTTTTAATTTTGGAGCATTTTCTGTATTAATTTTGGCCGTATATTTTAAAAAGCTATCTTTTCCAAACCAATAGGCAATAAATCCATCATCTGCATTACATATAACTACCAGCTCATCTTTTTGAGTTACATAAATATTATTAATTAATGGGAATGGAGTTCCACCAGGACCTTGCTGTCCTATATAATCTGAAAAGGAACCATCCCGTTCATAGCGAAGCACAAGCTGATTCTGAACAAGACCTTCTTCACCAATTTCCTGTCTGTTTTTACCAATTGAACAGGCTGCATAAATACATTTATTAGAATCAACTGCAATCTGTCCAGGATAATCAAATGGAAATGATAAAGGTTGTCGTACTGTATCTGCAGATTTTAATGATTTATTAATCAACTCCGCTGTTTTAGAATCTTCATTGTAAAAGATAGAAAGCAAATCTCCATAAGAGTTTAATTCCATGGTTTTTTCGGCTTTTCCATCTACAATGTAGAAAAATCCGTCTCGCATTGCAATTCCAGTGCGAACCTCACCTACGTTATTCAAATCATCAATACTAATCTGTTCTTCAAAATTTCCGTACTTTAAAGAGAAAAGAATTTCCTCCTGCAATGTACTAACCGAACCTGAATTACAAGAACCAAGTAATAAAGAACTAAAACATATAGCTAAAAAACTGTATTTTTTCATAATTTCCATCAATAATATATCATATTAAATAGTGATTTTTTTCTTGTCAATTATACTATAAATATAGTAAATTTATAATAACTAGGATATAATTTTGGAATAATTTAACAAGGAATTATAAAAATGATAATTGATAAAATTTTAACTGCAATTTTCGGTTCACAGAATGACCGTGATGTAAAAGCATTAAGACCTATTCTGGCTAAAGTAAACGCAAAGGAAGAATGGGCAAAATCTTTAAAACCAGAAGAATTTCCACTTCAAACTAAAAGATTCAAAGAAGAAATAGCAAACGGAAAATCCCTTGATGATATTTTACCAGAAGCATTTGCACTTGTTCGTGAAGCTGCCTGGCGTGTTCGTGGTGAACGTGCATTTGATGTTCAGGTAATGGGTTCCATTAACCTTCATATGGGACGAATTACAGAAATGAAAACTGGAGAAGGAAAAACTCTTGTAGCTGTTGCCCCTTCATATTTGAACTGTCTTACTGGAAAAGGCGTACACGTTGTTACAGTAAACGATTACCTTGCAGAACGTGATGCAAACACAATGCGTCCTGTATTTACATATCTTGGTTGTACAGTTGGTTCAATTCTTTCTGACATGGATACAGAAGCAAGAAAAGCAGCTTACAATTGTGATATTACATATGGTACAAACAATGAATTAGGATTTGATTATCTTCGCGACAACATGAAGATTGACTTAAAAGACAAGGTTCAGCGTGGATTTAATTACTGTATTGTTGATGAAATTGACTCCATTTTAATTGATGAAGCTCGAACTCCACTTATTATTTCTGGTGCAGGAGAAGATGATACATACAAATATCATGAAGTTGATAAATATGTTGGTGAATTAACAGAGGTTGAAAAAGATCCAAAAACTGGTGAATATCCAGATGAAACTTTCATGACTCCAGAGGAAAAAGCAGCCATTAAAGGTGATTATACTCTGGATGAAAAATCGAAACGAGTATCTTTCACTGCAAAAGGTATGCTTCACATTAACGAAATTTTACATAAGCACAACCTTATTACAGGTTCTTTGGAAGATGAAGAAAACTTTGAATATACCCATTACTTTACACAAGCTTTAAGAGCCCACCTTCTTTTCCATAATGATGTTGATTATCTTGTTCGCGACGGAAAAGTAGAAATTATTGATGAATTCACAGGTCGTGTACTTGAAGGCCGCCGTTATTCAGACGGTTTACATCAGGCAATTGAAGCAAAGGAACATATCCGCATTGCACAACGCAACCGCACAATGGCAACAATTACATTCCAGAACTTCTTCCGTATGTATGACAAGCTTTCTGGTATGACAGGTACAGCTGCTACAGAAGCTGTAGAATTTAATAAAATCTATAAGCTTGATGTAGTTGCAATTCCTACAAACCTTCCTGTAGCTCGTATTGATGAGAATGACGAAGTTTACTTAAACGAAAAAGATAAATGGGAAGCTATTGCAAAAGAAATTGCCCAAGCCCATGCAAAAGGTCAGCCAGTATTAGTTGGTACAGTTTCTGTTGAAAAATCAGAAATACTTTCTGCCCTTCTTACAAGAAAAGGTATTCGCCACGAAGTATTAAATGCTAAAAATCATGCCCGGGAAGCATTGATTATTGCAGAAGCAGGTGCAAAAGGTGCCGTAACAATTGCAACAAACATGGCTGGTCGTGGTACAGATATTAAGCTTGGTGGTAATCCAGAATTCAGAGCAAGAAAACGGGCTGGAACAAATGCTACAGAAGAACAGTATCTTGAAGCACTTAAAATTGAAAAAGAAAACTGGAAAAAAGACTATGAAGAAGTTAGAGCTGCCGGTGGTTTATATGTAATTGGTTCTGAACGTCATGAATCACGCCGTATTGATAACCAGCTCCGTGGTCGTTCTGGTCGTCAGGGTGACCCAGGTCGTTCAAAATTCTTCATTTCTATGGATGATGACTTAATGCGTCTCTTTGGTGGTGAACGAATGAAAGCTATGATGAGCCGTATTGGTATGGGACCAGGAGAACCAATCGATCATCCTTGGCTTAATAAAGGTATTGAAAAAGCACAGGCAAAAGTTGAAGACAGAAACTTTGAAATTCGTAAACACCTTCTGGATTATGATGATGTGTTGAATGAACAGCGTTCTGTTATTTATGAACAGAGAGATTCTCTTCTTTCTGATGATAATCTTTCAGCTCGTATTATGAAAAATGCAACAGAAACTGTAGAAGCCATGTTCGAAGAGTATGAAGATAATGTAAAGCATAACAAGCATGATAATTCTGCCCTTTCTGAATTGTCTGAAAATATTCGCAATACATTCGGTATGCAGCTTCCAACAGACCGTCTTACAAAAGAAGCTGTATTAGCTGAATTACAGAATGATATTACAGAGAAAGAAACTTTAGCTGGTAAAGAAAACTTTAATATGTTTATTCGTTATCAGTATGTTCAGATTATTGATAAAAAATGGCTTGATCAGCTGGAAACTCTTGAAGGCTTACGAGAAGCTGTAGGCTTGCGTTCTTATGGTTCAAAAAATCCATTAACAGAATACAAGATTGAAGGCTTTAATATTTTTGATGAAATGCTTGATACAATTAGAAATACTGTTATGTCTCGGGTATTCAAAGTAAGAATCCAGCTTTCTCCAGAAGCAGCTGAGCACAGAAGAAAAATGCTTGAAGCCCAAAATAAAAATATGAATGCACAGCATACAGAAATGAATCAAAATTTTGGAGCTCAGCAGGCCCAGGCACAGGCTCGCCAAAGTGCAATAAATTCATTTAATGGTGATGCAGCAAGAAGACAAGCCGCAAACAGCGCAATGAACAAACGTTCCCA
>JAHAZJ010000143.1 GCA_018385315.1 Treponema sp.
GATATAAACATTGTATATATTGTATTTACAATTAAAAAAAAATATAATTAACAGGCATTAGTTTTGTAGCAATTTTTCTTTTTAGTTGTTATATTTTTCTAATGAATATTTTAAAATCCAAAATTACAAAAGTTTTATTTTTATTATGTTTATTGGCTGATAAATCATTTGCCTATGATTATTTTTATGCAGAAGATTATTTTGAAGACGGGCAATTTTTGTATGAAGAACTAAATAATGCTTATACACCAAAAGTAATATACGAAGCATATGTCCAATTTCCAGATATTATCAAACAGGGAATTAAAGAAAAAAAGATTGATGTTAATAAAGTTTATGAAACAGATGGTACTTTATTAATCCTTCTTGCAAAACAAGGAAAAGCTCTGAAACTAGGACAAACTGGCTGGTGTTTTGCAGGATATTTGGAGTAATAGATTTTGGAAAAAGAAGAGTTATTTGAAAGAATGCCTGTAACAAAGGCAATTTTTAAGCTGACAATCCCAGTGATTATCAGTTCGATTATTTCAATTGTGTATAATCTTTCTGATACTTATTTTGTTGGGATGATTAATGACCCGGTTCAGAATGCGGCAGTCACTCTTGTAGGACCTGCCATGGTTCTTTTCTTTGCAGTTACAAATCTTTTTGGCATTGGTGCTTCTTCTCTTATGAGTCGCAAGCTGGGGGAAAAGAATTATGATGATGTAAAAAAAGCCAGTGCAACAGGTTTATATCTGGGGTTGTTCTGTGCAATATTCATCTCAACTGTTACCTTATTGTTTAATCCTTTTGTTTTAAAAATTCTTGGTTCCTCAGAAATAACATATGAAGTTACAAAAGATTATTTGTTTTGGACTGTTGGACTTGGTGCCGTTCCTGGTATTATGAATTTATTATTCAGCTTTATTATACGAGCAGAAGGTAGGGCAATTCAGGCCAGTGTTGGGGCTATGAGTGGTTGTATTCTGAATATTATTCTGGATCCCTTTTTTATTTTGCCTTTTGGATTAAATATGGGTGCTGCCGGGGCTGGACTTGCAACTTTCATTTCCAACACCTTTGCTTGTGTTTACTTCCTTGTTCTTCTTTTTATTATCAGAAAAAATACCCTTGTTTCTTTGAATCCAAAACATTTCACATTGCGTCCTGATATTATTAAAAACATTTTTGTTGTTGGTATTCCCGGTGTATTTCAGAATCTGTTAAATGTTACTGGGATGACAATTTTAAACAATCTTGCATCTGGTTATGGAACAGACCTGGTTGCGTCTATGGGAATTGTTGGAAAAATGAATCAGATTCCTATTCAGGTAATTTTTGGCTTTAGTCAGGGAATTATGCCACTAATTGGATATAATTATGCCAGCAAAAATATTAAACGTGTAAAAGAAACAATAAGTAAAGAATTTAAGATTATTCTGGGATTAATAATCCTCATTATTGTTACCTTTATTTGTTGTGGAAAACCAATAGTAAGAATGTTTATGGATAATGATAATATTGTAACAATTGGAGCCCGTTTCCTTATTGGGACTGCAATATCGTTACCTTTTATGAGTTTTGATTTTGTTACTGTGGGAATTTCCCAGTCCTTTGGAATTGGAAAAGTAGCTTTGGTTTTTTCTTTCTTAAGAAAAGCATTTTTAGAAATTCCTTTCATTTTCCTTTTCAGCCATTTATTTGGAATGTATGGTCTTGCTTTTCCAGCTGCCGGTGCAGAATTTATTATGAGCATTATTGCTTTTGTTGTTCTTGTAAAATTACTTAATAATTTGAAAACAGAGTAAGGGTTAGAAAAAGTTATTTTCCGTGTTTTATCAGTTTTTCTTCGTAAAGTCGTTTGTCTGCGGCTATTAATAAATCTTGCAGGTTGTTATGGTCGCTGTCAAATTTTTCATAACCAGCAGAAATGGAAAGTATAATTGGTAATTCTGCTTTTTTGCTTTCTTCTTCACTAATTTTATTAAGCCTTTCTCTGAATTTTTTTAGATTTTCAATTTTAAGGCCTGGGGCCACTATGCCAAATTCATCCCCACTTAATCGTCCAATTAAATCTGATTCACGGAAGGCTTTCTGCAAAATTACAGCTTGGGTTTTAATTGCAAGGTCTCCAATTTTGTGACCATAGGTATCATTAATTTTTTTAAGACCATCCATATCGCAGAAGAATACTAAACCTTCTTTTTCTGCTGCTAGTGACAAATCTATAAGGCTTGCACCAAATTGAAGGAATCCTCTTCTGTTGAACAAACTTGTTAATTCATCAGTTTTTGACTGGAAATCCAGATTTTCTGTTTTTTGAATCAGACGGGATGTAACTTTTTCTGCCTGTTCATTTGCATAACATTGTAAAATTGTATGTGTAAGAATTTTTGAATACAGAGGAACAACATATGTAAGAGTAAAATCATATTTAAAAATCATATATCCAAAATTTTTATTCCTCATAAAAAGCGGCATGAGATAAAAAATGCCACATTCTTTTTTCTTAGCATCATCAGGAATAAGATATTTTTTTGGATTAAAATAGGTTTTGTTAAGTCCGTCAGTTAAGTGGATATTAAGCTCCTGTGATTTGCTGATTAAAGAGGTAACATAGGCCTGTTCTGGTAAAACAAAATCATCGTCCATGTTTAGTTCTACAGGATTTTTATATAAACATACAGACAGGCTGTTAATATGTGTTAATCTTAACATTGGATTTATGGAATATTTTAAGGAATCCAATGAAGTATAAGCATCGGCCAGATTAAGTAATTGACAAATATTATTGATATTATCGGAAGATGCCAGATTGATGTTATATTCTTCTGATATGGGTCTGTCATTTATACCGTGAAAAATACCATCTTTGTCTATATAGGCATTAGTTTGGATGCTAGAATCAACACATCCACAGGATTGTCTGTAAACTGGAAATGCTTCTGTGCAATAATCATTTTCTGAAACAAAGCAATCATTAAGAATATCATCCAGTAATTTTGCGGCCTGATAGCCATTATTTGGAATAAATTGATTGATTGTAGTTATAGTTGGATGGATTTTAGATGCCATAGGGGAGTCATCAAAACCTGCGATTATAATATCTTTTGGACATTTGACTCCTATTTGCTCAAATGCAGCCATGCATCCAATAGCAGTATAATCGTTGGCACAAACAATGGCATCAAAGGGAATATCTTCTTTTGATTTATAATGATTCAGAATATACTTTGATGCAGTATCAGAAGTAAAATCTCCTGGAAGTATGAAATCAGGATTGAAATCCAGATTATTGTTTTTAAGAGCTTTTTTAAAAGCTTCTAAACGTTGGGCTGCTTCTGGTGAATAAGTATTTTCTGCAGAAAAAAAAGCAATTTTAGTAATGTTATGTTTATTAAGCAGATGGGAAATAAGAAAATTATAACTATTTTCAAAAGATACTAAAGCAGTTTTTGAATTAGGAAGTTTTAATGGAACGGAAACAGAAACCACAGGTTTTTTCGTAAATTCTTTAAGTGATTCTGTAAGATTATTAAAATCCCAATAGTTAGTGAAAGAATTTGGAACGATTATGTAGCCGTCCATCTCCTCTGTTTTAAGAAGTTCAATGGAAGACCAGAATTGATAGTCAAAAAAGCCCTCTGAAGAATGAGGTATTTTAACTGTTGTAATTACCAGGCGAATATCAGTTCTATTTTCAAAATAGGAGGCAATTCCGTTTACTACAGTATAATTATATTCTGTTGCCAGGTCGTAAATAATCACTCCGATATTCTTCATAATTTTAATTTTACTATAAAAAACTCAAAAAGTAAATTAAAGAAAAAGGACCCCCCAAAAAGGAAAGGGTGGCCCAAAAAACTCTCTCTGTTTATGTATATAGTAATGGGATTTTGTTTAATAAGTCATTATGCTTCAAGATTCATTCTGAACTTTAAGATTGCAATTGTTCCAAGAATATCTAATATTACTGTTCCAAGGTTTATTAAAATAAATCTTTTTAGACCCGTAATAAATGCTGAAATATCCCCAATGCCATAAAGATTTTCAAATGCTGCATGTAAAATATTTCCAAAAATAATGAAAAGTATAATTATAATTGCAATTTCAACCAGCATTCTGCATTTTTTTACAAGTGAAGCAGCAGTATTTACAAAAAATATGAACATTACAGCTAAAAGAATGAGTGTAAGAACAAAAAGCGCAATCAAAAGCAAGAGTGATATAATGTGCATTCCTGAATCTTTATAGAATTGTGTTGCTGCATTTTCAAACAAGGATATATTGAAAATTCTATTCCATTGGCTGCATGCAAGAAGTAATCCGGATATTATGCTTGTTGCAATATAAATACATCCCCATGTAAAATATGCCAGCAATCTGCCAAGAATATGTTCTGTTATTGTTACAGGTAAAGACAGATTTAAATATGCTTCATTTTCTAACATACCTTTTTTGAAACGTTTTTCAATAAAAACAATAGTAAGAATAAAAGCGGCAAAAGACATTAAACCGCAGGCAGTTCCTAAAATAGCAAGGAAAGTGGTGTTTGATACAGCACTAATTCTTTCTGTAAGGAAAATGCCTGTAATTAAACAAAGTACCATTGTTGCAAGATAAACTGGAACAAAAGTTCTAGTTCCTGATAAAAATTCGTATTTACAAACTAATCCAATTCTTGGAAAAGGGTTTCTGATTTTTTTATTACCTAACATTTGAATTCCTCTCTGAAAAGTGCATCGATAGACATTCCTGTTTCCTGGCGAATGTCATCTACATCTCCCTGGCGAACAATTTTACCCTCTTTAAGGAAGATGATGTGGTTTAATACTGATTCAACATCGCTGATTAAATGTGTTGAAATTAATACTGTTGAATCTTCGCTGTAATTACTGATGATTGTATTCAAAATATAATCACGGGCAGCAGGGTCAACACCACCAATTGGTTCATCAAGCATGTATAAAGGTGTTTCACGGCTCATTGTTAAAATCAATTGAACTTTTTCTTTTGTTCCTTTTGACATGGACTTTAATTTCTGTGCAGGTTCAATGTTCAACCGATTTAACATGTCGTATGCTTTATCTGCATTGAAATTTTTATAAAAGTCACTCATCATTTTGATAAGTTGTTTTACATTCATCCAATCATTCAAATAATCTTTATCTGGCTGGTAAGCAACTAATTCTTTTGAATCTGCACCAGGCTTAAAACCACATGTGATAATTTCCCCTTTTGTAGGTGTAAGAAGTCCTTCAATAAGTTTGATTAATGTTGTTTTACCGCTTCCGTTTGGTCCAAGAAGACCAACAATGGAACCTTTTGGAAGAGTAAGATTTACATTATCCAAGGCAGTTTTATTAAAATATTTTTTTGTAAGGTTTTTACATTCTAAAACTGAATCCATTTTTCTCTCCTAGTTATTTTCGTTTATTAACTGAATTACATCTTCTTTTGAAAAGCCTAAGGCTTTCATTGTTTCTAAAAAGGTTGCAATTTCTTCGGCTGCTAATTCTTTTTTCATTGCTTGTATTTTCTCCTTATCATCTGTGATAAAGCGGCCTGTTGTTCGTTCTGTCTTGACCAAACCAAGTCGTTCCAATTCTGAAAGAGCTTTCTGCATAGTGTTAGGATTTACCTTAGCTTTAATTGCCAGATCCCTTACAGATTCCAGTCTGCTTCCTTCTGGTAACTCCCCCGAAATTATTCCAGCTTTGAATACATCCATCAGCTGAAGATAAATGGGTTTGTCGTTTGTAAATTGATATTCCATTTCTTCTCCATCCTGCAACAACCTAGCGCTGTGTTGTTGTATTAAGTACATAATACAGTAATACAGTGTAACTGTCAACAGTTTTTTAAAAATTAATTAAAAAAATTTTCAGAAATTTTACTCTATTATTGGTGTAGAAAAATATGCTAAACTTGAATCAAATTGAAAAAACGGAGTAGTAAATATGAAAAAATTATTAATCACACTAGCAGCTTTTTGTCTAAGTGCTTCTTTGTTTGCACAGACAGCAAATGATTTCCCATATGGGGTAAAAGACACAAATCCAGGAGCAGTAATTGCAGCTGATGCAACAGGAACAGTTGTAAAATCTCCAAAGAAATTACCAGATGCCTTAAAGAATTCTGGAGTTATAAAAGTAACAGATGAATATTATTATGAGGGCAAAAAATGTACATCTGAATATGAATTGATTTATTTCAATATGAATGTAACAGCAAAAAAAGGTGCTGAAATCAAAAGTGGTGAAGAATTAGGAACAGCAACAGAAGATACTATAAAACTTTTGGCACGTACAACAACAATAGATCCATATCTGGTTTCAGTTTCAAATACATTACCTGTAAAAGTTAATGGGTACTATTATTTTTTCCCAGGCATGCTGGCAAATAACACAATGAAATATTTGATTTATGAACCACTTAATGTGGACAATGTAAAATGGATGTATGAACACACAACAAATCCAGAAAGTGATGAAGACTGGACTCCAGGTGTTTCTATTTTCTATTGGAAACTTTTAATGGAAACAGAATTATCTGCATATCCAAAAAAACTTACTAAAGCCAGTTCTTTCCGTGGAGTTGGAATTGAATCTTCAATGGAAATTGAATATGAAGGAATGAAATTTTCTTTAGGTTTTCAGAAAGGCTTTCTCGATTATTTATTGGATGAATACACTTTAGGTGACAAAATCTATCTTTACATAGATGTAGATTCTGTTGATGCCTTTAGCAAAACCTTTAATTGTTATGTAAGAGATTTCTCTTTGATTTCACCAACAGAAATTATTCAGAAAAGAATTGATATTGTAAAAGAAAGAGTGAAATAAAATTCTATTCAGCGAGTCTAACACAAAATATAACAAAAGTTTAATCATCATAACAATTTATTCATGAGCATCATATGCGCCCTGTGATATATTAAAATCAGAATTGATTTATGGGGCATATATATGAGAAAATTTTTAAAAGCGGTTTTATTTTTAGCAGTTTCAATGTTAATTTCTTCTTGTGAAAAGAATGGTTCTTACATGGATAATAATCATAATCCTTCTTTAGCAATTGATGAAAAATTTCAAGGAGGAAAAGATTTTAGACGTGAAAAGCAGTTTGGTTCTGAAGGCTCTGAAAGCATAGAAGTCCAAGACCAAATAAAATATATTTCAGAAGATTGCGTAGAAAATTATTTGCAATCCATATCCCTTGCAATTTCATTTACAGGAACAAATGCTTTTTATGGCAGTAATGTTGCTACAGAAAAAGGCATAACAATTTATAGGGATGAGGATAATGAATCCGTCGTAATCACATTACAAAAGCAAACTGAAGGAAAAAATTCAGAAGAACAGGGAATAACTATTGAATATAAAGGAAATAAAATTATTCGGTATGTTCTTTCTGGTACTCTGGAGGGGACTTTAAAAATCAAAAATAAAAATGCAGACTGTATTGTGGAATTAGATGGATTAACTATTAACTCCAGTGAAAAAGGTCCGACCATTCAGTTTACCAGTGAAAAAAGAACATTCCTTGTTGTAAAGGAAGATGCCTCAAATATTCTAACAGACAATCGAATTTTAAGTGAAAATCAAGAAATCATTAATGATAAAAAAGGCTCTGTTTATGCAAAAGGACCTTTAATTATTACAGGAACAACTTCTAAAAATGAGGGTGGAAGCTTGACAATTATTAATAAGGGATATAAACACGGCATTTATTCCCACGATTATGTGCGTGTTGCCGAAGTTACTCTTTCTGTAAATTGTGAAGGTGAAACCAGCCGGGATTGTATTCGTGCATTAAATGGGGTTATTGTTGATGGGGGAAAACTGGACCTTGTAACAAAAGGTGCTGCTTCAGATGCAGAAGGTTGTGGCATAAAAGTGGAAGGTGAAGATTCTGATGAAGATAAAAAAGAAGTTGAATATACGGCTGGTGCAGGTTTTATTGTGATTAATGGTGGTAATATAAATATTGAATCTTATGCAAAAGGAATAACTGCTCATTGGAAGAGCAATGAATCTGTTATTGGAAAAACGGATTATAAAGAAATTCAAAATAAATCTTTGCTTTTTGAATCAGGAGTTTTGAATTCTTCTGCTGTAAAACCTGAGCCATATTTTATTATGAATGGTGGTTCTTTAAAGATAAAAACAAGTTCTATTAATCCGGGAAGAAATTGGAATGATTGTGCACCAGAAGGAATAGAAGCAAAAGCAGATATTATTATTAATGAAGGTAACATTGTTGTAGAATCTTCGGATGATGCTATAAATGCAGGTGCCAGTGTAACAATTAATGGTGGTACTGTGTATGCAAAAAGTTTAACAAACGATGCTGTTGACGCTAACGGACGGAGAGGAATCATTATTAATGGTGGAAATATTTTTGGAATTGCAACAAACTCCCCAGAATGTGCCTTTGATAGCGATCAGAATCCTTTGAATATTAATGGTGGTACTGTTATTGGTTTTGGTTCATCAAACATCACATACCCGGCAGACACTTCAAAACAAAATGTAGTTGTTTTAGGAACTTCTGGATTTTCAGGAAAAAAACTTGAAATCATTCAAAATGGAAAAACAAATATAAGCTGTGATTTATCTGATGTAGACAGAAGCGAAGTTCTAATTTTTAGTTCTGAAAATTTGTCTAAGGGAGATTTTTCGGTTTCTATAGACGGAAAAGATGTGGCAACAGGAAAAATTGAGGATACTATTACTAAGGTGAATTATTCTGAAAATGGATTTGGTGGTGGAAGAGGCGGCATGGGTAGAGGTTCTGGTGATTTTGAAAATTTTGGTAAAATGCCAAATAGACCAGAAGGTCGTCCAAAGCTGGCTTTTTAACCTAGGTTTAAATTAAAGAAAACAAACAAACAAACTTCACACAGCGTCTTAGAGTAAAAGTACTACCGGTACAACGTGCCTACGAAGCTGCTCGCTGAAGCTGTTTGGAAGTTATCCATCTCGCTACGCTCGGCAGCTTCAGAGGCACTTCGTAGTCCCGTTTTCGCTCTCGTACTTTTACTCTAAGACTCCCCTGGTATTTTGATTTTTCTTTATTCAAACCATGGGACCGGTAACTGCGCTGTGTGAAGTTTGGTTG
>JAHAZJ010000101.1 GCA_018385315.1 Treponema sp.
TTGAGCACTACATTGACCAGAAAAATATCGACCTCTTCACAAAACTCGGCATTTACACACCAGAAGAAATGAAGAGTCACTACGACATCAAACTTGAAAAATACTGCCAGGTTGTAAACATTGAATCAAACACCATGCTGGAGATGGTTCACAAAGACATCATCCCGGCAGCATTTAAATACCTGAACGTACTTGCAGATACGGAGTTCAAGATGCAGCGCGTTATGACAATGTGCGACGCCGGCCTCAAGCTCATGGAAAAACTCAACACTCTGGTAAACGACCTTTCAAACAAGGCAGATGTCCTGGCTGCAAAGCACGAAGAAACCCGCGCCATCGCAGACCTCATGCAGAGAGCTCACGCTTACGCAAAGGTTGTAATTCCTGCAATGGAAGAAGTTCGTGCCATCGCCGACCAGATCGAACCACTCCTCGGCGAAGAGTACAAGCCATTCCCAAGCTACGAGGATTTACTTTACAGCGTACAGTAACAGCCATCTACAACGTGCAATAACAGTCATCCCGAACTAGTTTCGGGATCTGTTTAGGCAGGTTTGTTCATTCTATTAATATCAGTTATTCCCAACAGAACATTTGGAACATATAAATCTTCATCAAGATTATCCCAATGAATTCCTATACCATTTCCACTAAGTTCATATTCTGAAAGCAGTTCTTTATCAGCATTCATAAGTTTTGGAAAGAAAATAAGAGGTATTGAAAGTTGTCGACCATCAAAAAGAAGAATCCAAAGATTTTCAGAATCAAACCAAACCTTTTGAGCCCGAGCATTATTTACAGAAAAATCCATTCCATGCCTCCTTTATTTCATCTGTATGATTATCAATGATAGTAGATATTTCATTTAATTCTTTTGCAGTAAAACCAATATTTTCTGCAAGAGCACATCCTTTATCTATCCAAAATTTAGCCAATGAACCATGCTTTCTTACATGTATATGACATGGTTCTAAAGGATTCCCTTCATTTGAGAAAAAAAAGAATCTATAACCATTTTCATTTAGAACAGTTGGCATAATAAGATTTTAACATACATAAATAAAAAATAAAAGATATTAAAAAAGTGTTTTACTAAGCAAGTATGTTCAGTCAAAAATACAAGTAAATTTTGTCATCTCGTAAACGAGACTCTTTTATTTACATTGTCTTATTGCTTTTTGAACTTCTTTATCATCACTAACATTTTTCAACGGAAATATAATATCATAAATATTATTTCCATCATAATAATATAACTTTACATAATTAATTACAGTTCCTGAAATTTTAGATACAATGTCATACTGAACTGAAATTATATTATCACTCAATTTTTCATATGGATAATATTGTGTTTTGTAAAATTCATCTTCTACATAATTTTCATCTTTGAAAAATCCATTATCACCAAATGTAAATTTTCTTGGATTTGATTCTTTTACTGAATCCGTCCATGTACCTGTCAACTCTTTTTTACCAAATCTTTCTGGCCACAATTTTCTACTTTTATCTACTAGAATACTTGAAGAAACTTCATCTGCATTTATACCAGAAATCGCTATATTCCCTTCTAATAACAATACAGGCTTTATTGCTTTCATTTCCACTTTTAACTCTTCATTTTGTCTGGAAACAATATTATAAATTGATACCATCAAAGTTTTATTATTTAAAACATAATAAGACGGAACCTCTTCAAAACTTATTTCAAAAATCTGTGCATTTTCATACTCTGGAGTTCCTGGATAAAACATTCTAATTGATCCATCATCTAATAACTCTCCATGCACAGCAATCATAATATCTCCGATAGTTTCATGATAATATATTGTTTCTTTTGACTTTAATTCGCTTGCTGTATTTCTAACAGTTGCACAAGAGAAAAAGAACAACGGAAATACAAGCAACAATAATTTATGCTTCATCATCTTCTCCTAAAAATCTGTGATTTTGAATTATAAGTACCCAATTCATTAAAATCTTTAGACTCAAAAAATGTTGAAAGCATTTCTTGTGAAAAGCAAGTTATAACTGAAGTAACTCTCTTTGTGCTGCCAGTCGTGAAACTAGAATAATCGTCCAAACGCCTTTTTTCATCTTTTTTTATTTCGCTATACCAGAAATCCAATGCTTTCGAAATATTCTCAGGTTGTGCTTTATACGATTTGATCAACGCAGTTGAAAGCGCAGAGATTGCTAGTTCCCCTTTCGGTAGATTTTGAATATAGAAATAAATAACTGCATTTTTCTTTTCAATATTCCTTTCTTTAATTATTTTTTCTATATCTGATACAATCCTATTATATTGTTGATATTCAACATTTGATGTAAGTCCTACTCCACATGCTATGTCGTAAGACTGATAATCATAAAAACCGTTTTCTGTAGCGGTATAATAATCTTTACCTTTAGCAAATCCTTTCGTTTTTGCAATTTGCCAATCAGTTTTGTTTTTAAAACCATTATTTGTATAATCAAGATAATCTTGATAATCTGCATAGTTGGAATAACCTATTTTTTTTGCATCATAGAATACTACGGAATCATCAGGCCTATATCCAGAATTATTCTGATATTGAACATTTATAAATCCGTTTTTATATGCTTCTTTACAATCTTCTATATTTAAGAAAGAATTTCTCTTATAATAATAGTACATATCAGAGCTATCAAATCCAAGTGCAATGGCTTTATTATAATCTGTACCGTTTTCAAAATGATTGATGTTTCCATTTTTATAATCAGTCAACGTTAGATAACCATTCATTGGAAAAGAAAAATACACTGAATCAACAATTATATATAACATTAATCCTTCCATATTTTTCTTATTATTTCTACCTGACGAATCAATTGTTTTTTGAAGATATCCTATTCTTACTCCGTATTCATTTATAATGGCCTCG
The DNA here is from genome assembly GCA_018385315.1 of Treponema sp. Taxonomy (GTDB): domain Bacteria; phylum Spirochaetota; class Spirochaetia; order Treponematales; family Treponemataceae; genus Treponema_D. The sequence goes on from JAHAZJ010000101.1 coordinate 2,907, forward strand.
AAATCATCTATATTTTTTATTTCTATCATAGGTACATTTTTTATACTGTCAATTTCTATGTACCTAAGTTCACCATAGACAGATGCAATAAAAACTGACATTGTTAATATAAAACTGAAAATTCTTTTCATTTCAAATCACCTCCAAAATTATTTAACCTCAAACACCGCAAGGGTTTCATAACTTCCCTTGCCGTTTGCAGAAAGGCCGATTGAAATCTGTTTTGTTCCCTTTGGAATTGAGACATGGCCTGTAAAACTGCCGCTGCCGTCATTTTCCAGCTGAATAAAGTTTCTGCCAACAATTGCTGCGACAAAGGCCCTGTCATCGCAGAAAACTTCAAACTCAACAGTGTCTCCGCCGGCAAGCGGGCTTTGTTTTGGGGAAATCAGTTTTGCACTTTTTGATTTTACCGGATACACTGCCGGATATTTTATTGAACTTGCCTCAGACGCATTTATAATAAACTGTCCGCAGCTTTGTCCGCTAAGAGAACTTTCTTTTTCATAATACACAAACACGCTGTAACGGCCGGCTGAAGGAAACTGAAATGTCGTTTCTGTAATGCTGCCGTCTTTTTCTGTCCAGATACCATTTTTAACTTCTGAGCCTGAATCCGCTCTCAATACATAAGTCAGTTTCCAGCCCTCTTTTATTTTTGATTCAATTGAATAAGAGGAAGCAGCACTGTTATTCTTCTTAATTGAATTAAACCCGTCTCCTGCAATCTCAAAAAGCTTCGGACGGAAATCTGGCAGGGCTGAAAATTCTGCTGCAGAAAGAGCCGGTTGAATAAGCTGATTTTTAGCATCACTTGGAAAGTGTGTATAAACAAAATGTTCAGGCTTCAAGAAAAGCCAGTCTGTAGTATAAGACTGAACAGAAGACTTTCCTTTCATGTAACCGGAATCCCAGGTGCAGTCTACCAGATACCAGCAGTCCTCTATTTTTACTATATTCCAGGCATGATTTGACGCCTTTGGATTTTCCGTCAAAATATCAGTTCCGACACCTCTTGCATATCCGCTAACCTTTTGAGAGGAAATCTTTAGCGAAGTCATAAACTGCTGAAATAGATTTGCATAGCCTTCGCAAACCGCAGTTTTAGTTTTTAAAACCGACTGCCAGTCCTGTGACGGAACCGTATTAGCCCAGAAGTTTTTTGCATCATAGCTGATTAAGAGGCAGATTACATCATGAGCCAGCTTAACTCTTTCAAAATCATTATCAGCGCTTTCATTAATCTTGCCGGCAATAGATTTTATATACTCATTTGGATTTGTCTGCCGCAGAGAATCAACATTTTTATTTTTGATGTATGTCTGTATTGTTTTATCCGGCAAATCAGTTCTATAGGAATATGCTTTTTCATGGGACTCTGGAGTTACATAATAAGTCTGTCTTGGCTGTATTTTCACAGGAGAGGCTTTTCCGCTTACACTGTTCTCTTCTTCATCTTTATCAGAAGCAAAAATACCGCTTATTTTATCTCCAAAATTCTCCAGAGTTTCGCATGAAGTAAAAAACAAAAGACAGCCTGCAAAAAGTCCTGCAAGACAAATTCCTGAAAAAAATATCCTCTTCATAAAATCAAATCTCCTCTATTTCTGATTCTGGCAATATACAAAATCAGCAGATTTTTCTACCAAATTAGTAATATTATAAACCCAAAAAGTAGATAAATCCATCAAAAAAGCCCTAGAATACCTATATATTAGTAATATTTATTACCTTTTCAAAAGTTCCAAGAAGGGCGGGCT
>JAHAZJ010000026.1 GCA_018385315.1 Treponema sp.
GTATATATGAAAACAAAAGTAGCCGTATTGGTAAGTGGTGGGGGAACAAATCTTCAGGCTTTAATTGATTATCAGATGGAAAAAGGTGATGCTTGTCCTTATGAAATTGTAATTGTTATTTCTGATCATAAAGATGCATATGCTTTGGAAAGAGCGGCTAAGGCTGGTATTCCTACTACAATTCGCAGTCCTTTTTCTGTAATGGGAAAGGAAGCTGCTCAGGCTAGTGATAGAGATACAAAACGTACCGCAGTTAGTAATGCAGTATTGAAAGATTGTAAGGCTTGGGGGGCAGATGTTATTGTTCAGGCAGGATGGCTTACTGTTCTTGCGGGAGACATTTTGAATATTTATGAAGGAAAAATTATAAATCTTCATCCTGCATTGCTTCCAAAATTTGGTGGCGTTGGAATGTGGGGACATCATGTTCACGAAGCGGTTCTTGCAGCTGGGGAAAAGGAATCGGGGTGTACAATTCACCTTGTTAGTGGAGAGTGCGATGGAGGAAAAATTCTTATTCAGAAAAAAGTTCCAGTGCTTCCAGGGGATGATCCAGATTCTTTGTATGCCCGAATAGCTCCAAAGGAACACGAAGCAATTGTTGAAGGGCTTTTATCATTGTGCCATCAGCCACAATAACCTCTTAATATAGAAATAATTTATGGTAAATACTTCTCTCATTTATATTGAAAAAGATTCCTCATATTTAATGCTGCATCGTGTAAAAAAGCAGAATGATTACAACAAGGATAAATGGATTGGAATTGGCGGAAAGTTTGAAAATGCTGAAAGTCCAGAGGATTGTGTAATTCGTGAAGTTAGGGAAGAAACTGGACTTGAATTGAATCCTGATAAACTTGAATACAGAGGAATTGTTACTTTTATTTGTGATGATGAAAATGAGCCAGATGGATTGTTTACAGAGTTTATGCATCTTTTCTGGACAGATTCTTTTAGTGGAAAAATGATTGCTTCTGATGATTGTGATGAAGGCTCTTTGGAATGGGTACCTAAAACAAAATTAAAGGAGCTGCCTCATTGGAAAGGCGATGAAATATTTTTGGATTTGATTGAAAGAAAAACACCATTTTTTTCATTAAAATTAGTATATGAAAAGGGCGAATTAATTAAAGTTATTTTGAATGGAAAAGAAATTATTTTTTAAATTTACTGTATGAGGTCATATGAAAAAAAATAGTATTATTTAGGGCCTTTTTTATACCGTCCAATCCTCGATTCTTAGATCTTCTATCCGCGAAAACTCTTTTGTGTTATGCGTAACAAGTGTTCCGTTATTTGCAAGAACAGTAGCGGCTATGAGTAAATCATTAGGGCCAACGGGAGTTCCTTTTTCTGTAAGGAAATGTCTGATAAGTCCGTAGAAATATGAAGCATCGCTGTCAAAATCTTTTACATCAAATGGTTCCAGAAGCTGCATGTAGGGAACAATCAGTCTTTCGTAGTTGCCGGAATTTCTTGCGCCGAATTCAAGCTCGGCTTTTACAATTGAAGGGATTACAATTGATTGGGCAGGAACTTTTTTTAGATGCTCTATGATTTTTGGGTATTTTCCTTTTATGATGTAAGAAATGATATTTGTATCAAGAAAATATTTCATAATTGTTCCCGCTTTGAATCAAGGTTAAAATCAAGTTCTTCTGGTTCATCTATATCAAAATCTGGAACTGAACCAAATAGATCAAAAAATCCTGCTGGGTATGTAGAACTCATGTCCTGGATTCTTGAAGAAACAATCTTTGAGTCTAGCGAACATGGATAGCGGTTTTCTTTTACTGCCTGGTGAAGAAACATATCAATTGCAGAAGAAAGACTCATTCCAAGAGAATTAAAAAGGGATTCAGCCTTATTTTTAATTTCAGGCGTAGTGCGGAAGGCAACAGTCATAGTCTTATTATTCATAAAATCTCCCATAAAAAGTTTATGTTTGCATTGTAATACATAAGACTTTGTTTGTAAACAATTGTGATTTTACCCATGTGTCTGCAACGCAGTGAAGAATTTTGTCGAGCAGGTACCAATGGTCGTACTAAAATTTATACAAACATTTCAACTTTAATTCAGGCTATGAAGCCTGAATTAAAGTTGAAAGTCTATGCCATTTGTGCCTGTCTTAAATTATAATAAGCACCTTTCTTTTCCATCAGTTCAGCTGGAGTTCCGCTTTCTAAAATGCCACCTTTATCAATAACAAAAATGCGGTCCGCATTCTGAATTGTAGAAAGACGGTGGGCAATAACGAAACTTGTTCTTCCTTTAAGCATGCTTGCAATTCCAGCCTGTACCAGCAATTCTGTTTTTGTATCAATGCTGGAAGTTGCTTCATCAAGAATCAGGATTCGTGGGTTAGAAAGCATTGTTCTTGCAAATGCAACTAACTGACGCTGCCCGTTAGAAAGCTCTCCGCCCCGGGCTGTTAAAGGTGTGTCGTAACCTTTTTCCAGCTGGCAGATAAAATCATGGGCGTGAACTGCTTTTGCTGCTGCAATCATTTCTTCTTCTGTTGCATCAGGTTTTCCGTACATAATATTATCCCGAATTGTACCACTAAAGATGTAATTATCCTGAGTCATGATTCCCATCTGTGTTCTTAAAGAATCTAACTGAACATCACGAATATCAATTCCATCTATTTTAACAGCACCGTCTTTAATATCGTAGAAACGGCTTACCAGATTTATAACAGTTGATTTTCCAGCTCCTGTAGGTCCAACTAATGCAATTGTTTCCCCTGCAGTTACAGAGAAATCTACATTCTTCAAAACATCTACTTCATTTGTGTAACCAAAGGTAACGTTTTCAAAGTTTACATTTCCCTTAATTGCAGGCATTTTTTCTGCACCATCTTTACTTACAACACAAGCTTTTGTATCAATAATTTCAAAAATTCGTTCAGCACCAGAAGCCGCATTTACAAATTGATTATAAAAATTGCTCAGGTTCATAATTGGCTGCCAGAACATTCCAACGTAACTTCCAAAAGCAATGTATGTACCAATGGAAACATTATCAATTCCCAATGCCATTACACCAACCATATAAAGTGCCATTGTTCCGACGCTCCAGCATAAATCAATCCATGAACCAAATCCATCACACCAGCGGACTGCTTTCATAAATTCCTTGCGGTCATCCCAAACCAGTTGCTGGAAAGTTTTATCAGTTTCTTCTTCTGCTCTAAAACTCTGAATAATTTTGATACCCGACAAATCTTCGTTAATAAAAGCATTCATATTAGAAGATTTCTGACGTTTAGCTTTCCAATGCTTTTCTGCCATTATAGAAATAAGGAAAACTCCTGCAATCAAAAAGGGAAGACTACATAATGCCGCCAGAGCAAGCTTCCAATTCTTAATAAACATGATTACCATTACGGCAATTACTGTTACCATATTTGGAATCAAAGTTGTAACTGCGTTTTCTATAATATCTTTAAGAGAGTTAGTATCTCCAATGATTCGGGCAAGAATTTTTCCAGAAGGGCGGGAATCAAAAAAAGCTAGATCCAGCCCCTGAATGTGGTTATATAATTCCTGTCTTAGTTCCTGAATAACCTTGTTACTTGTTTTTGCCATCAAAAACATACGGATTTTAATAGCAAGAACCGCCAGCAGATTTAAAATTCCACCAATTATACAAATGCGGATAAATCCCGGAACATTGCTGGTCATAAGATATTTATCAATTGCCCGTTCGTTCAAAAGTGGATTGATTAAATCTATGGCCGTACCAAATGCCATACAGGCAAAAACCCCGGCAATTTTTCCTTTGTAATTAAATAAATATTTAAAAAGACGAGGCATAGTTTCAAAATTAGACTTTTTTACTTGTGCTTCATCCTGTTTATAACTATTAGCCATTTTTTTTTAACTCCTATGTCATCCTAGTACTGTGAGTTATATGTTTCCCAGTACAAACCTTTCTTTTCCAGTAATTCCTCGTGGGTTCCTTCTTCAGCAATTGAACCTTTATCAAGAACGATGATTTTATCTGCTTTTCTTACGGCACTGATTCTGTGTGCAATAATAATCTTTGTCATTCCTGTAAGAGCCGCAAGTACACCCTGAATTTCCTGTTCAGTTTCTGTATCCAGTGCTGATGTAGAATCGTCTAAAACAAGTACAGGAGTTTTTCTTGCAAGGGCACGGGCAATCGTAATTCGCTGCTTTTGTCCCCCACTTAATCCAACCCCTCGCTCTCCAATAACTGTGTTTTCTTTTTCTTCCATCTTATCAACAAATTCCGCAGAGTGAGATTTTTCCAGAGATGCTCTAACTTCTGCAGTTGTCATAGTTTCTTTAGCACCAAGTCTGATATTTCCGTCAATAGTATCGCTAAAAAGGAAAATATCCTGCATAACACAAGCAACGGATTTTCTTAATGTTGCCAGAGGAATCTCTCTTACATCAACACCATCCATTTTAATGCTACCCTCTGTAACATCGTACATTCGTTTTAGCAGATTGATGATGGTAGTTTTTCCAGAACCTGTGGCTCCCATAATTCCCAAAGTTTGACCAGCTTTAATTTCAAAGCTAACATCCTTTAGAATGTATCTTTCTCCAGACTTATAAGAAACATTTTCAAAAGCAATGTTTCCTGTAATATCATCAGATGTGAAAAGGGCATTAGAAAGTTCAGTATCAAGACTAAGCTGATGAACTGCATTTTTCTTTTCAAGTTCTGATTCATCATTAATTGCAGGAAGTTCACCATAGATTTTATTCAAACGAGTTACACTTGCTTTTGCTTGTGAAAGTCCGTTTGTAAGCCAACCCAGCATTTCCATTGGCCAAATCATATTTCCAACGTACTGAACCAAAGCCATCAATTCACCAATAGTCAGTTTTTCACCGCCATTAAAAGGATTTCCGTTGATTACAAAAAGTCCTCCTAAAAGCAGAATGAAAAGAGAAAGCACTCTGGCAATCATCTGAATCAAAGGATTGTATTTTACAAAAACCCGGCTCAAATCAATGTTGATTTCATAATATTTTTGATTGTGCTTATGAAATTTATTGATTTCGAATCCTTCTTTTGCAAAAGCTTTTACAGTTCTAACTCCTGCAAGGTTTTCTGCCGCAGTGTTGTTTAATTCAGAGTTTTCCTGCTGTAAATCTCCAAAAAGCTTGTCCAGTTTTTTTTCCATGCGGATTGCAATCACTCCACAAAGGAACATTCCAATAATTGGGATAATTGCCAGCTGCCAGTTGATGCGAATCATAAAATACATGGTAGTTACAACACGAATAACAACTTCCACCATTAAGATTCCCATAAAGGCTGCAATATTCCAGATGCTGTCAACATCATCTTTTACACGGCTCATTAATTCACCGCTGTTGATTCCATCAAAGAAATTTGCTGATAAGCTCTGTATTTTTTGAAAAAGGTTGATTCTTATTTCAGAAGCAATTTTACTTCCGCAGTAATCACAAGTGAATTCCTTTGTGTACTGAAAGATACAACGTCCAACTCCGATTCCTAAAATCCCAAGAAGAAGATATTTAAAAATGTCCAGGTTTCTTGCAATAAGTACGTCATCAACAATATGTTGAACAATAAGAGGTGCAACCATATCTAAAATGGTGCTGGCCAGTACTGCAATAACCGCAATAAAGTACAAAAAAGCGTACTTTCTAAAATAACGGGATAAATTTAATCTGTTCATACAAAAATACTCAAATAAAAATAAACATTATAAAATGAAAAATCGGTAACGACCCGAAAGACAACAATACACACGGCGAGGAACGTGCGGTCCGGTTAATTGTGGGGAAATAGTTTTAAGCGAGGGATTTATTTCTCTACAGAAGAAAGGAGATTAGCCCCAAACTTAAAACTATACTGATTCACAAATGTATCCATGGGAGAAACCTCCTTCATATTAAGATTAGCTGCCAAAAAATAATTGCACAAAACTATTATTTGGTAGAATGTTCATAGATTAGTGAGAAGAATACTTTTTGTCAAGCAAGGGCTTCCTTAGAAAGGGCTTCCTTAGATTACTAATTTGCTACAGTCATTATCTGCTGAATTTCAGCATGTTCTGTTGCTTCTTCCCCATCCTTTGTACTGGTTCTAAATGGTGCCAGGGGTAATCCCGATTTTCCATACACAGTTACGGGGCCGTAATTGTACCAGGCATAGCGGGCGTAACGTGGTTGCTGAACTAAATCAGAAGATAGGATGATGGTATTTGCCTTGTTATCTTTTCCAAAAAGGAACTTTGCAGGGTGATATACTTTATCTTCACCTGCAATTTCAAATCCTGTGAAACCTTCTGGTAAATCTTTTCCCTGAATTTTTTCTAATTCAATGTAATTTTTAAGAGTTTCTTCATCTTTTTTTAATATAAATCCTTTGTCCGCATTACTAAAAGAAACGATGATTTTATCTTCCAAAATCAGTGCATTTTCATACATTGGGGACAGGGATGACCGTTTGCTTTTTTTTCCATAGACTTCAGAAACAGCAATTTGTTCCATTCGGGTTGCAACATCAGCCTTTGATTTTGGGTGAATATCATTGAATTGACCTTTGTCCAAGGCAATTACTATCCATGTATTTTTTACTGATTCGTAAACCTGCTGCTGAGCTTCACGAATCAAACACCAATGCTTAAAATCTTTATCCATCAAATAGCGATGATTTGGTAGCTGAACAAAAATGAATGGAAGAGATGAGTCATCAAAATCATCACGCCAGTTTTTAATCATTGTGGCAAAAAGCTTAGCGTATATATTTGGCTTGTGGTCATCGCTTTCGCCCTGGTACCACAAAACTCCCTTTGTACTGTAAGGAGTGATTCGCGAAAGCATTGTTTTGTAAAGTCCACAAGGTCTGTATGGATTTTTGCAGGATTTTGGACCCGGCCATGGATTTTTACCTAAAGTTTTTTCCGCAGTTTCCCAACTAATATTATGATCTTTTTCCCAAAGCTTTGAAAATTCTGCATTCCATTTTGCAAATTCAACTTCGTAATCATCATATTCCTTGCACTGCTGTTCAATAGATTTTCCCTTTACTGCTTCTTCCTGATCTTTTAAATAAGATTCTAAATCCTTGTCCACAGAAAGATATTTTTCATTCATCCAGGCACTTGCACTAGTTCCACCCCAGTTACAACCGATTACACCAACTGTACATTTAATATCCGCTGCCAGTTTTTTTGCAAAGAGGTAGCCGATTGCTGACCAGTTTTTTGCGCTTTCACCATCCCAGGTTTTCCAGCAGGAATTTTTTTCGTCTTCGTAGTATTTATCATTAAACCAGGCATTTTTAGGAGTGTAATAAAAGCGGATATGTTTGCCACCATTTTTTGATTTTAATTCTTTTGGTCCTTCGGTACAGTTCTGTAGTTCAAATTCCATATTACTTTGACCACCTGCAATCCATACTTCGCCAATGCTTATATTTTCAAAAATAGTTGCTTTAGAATTAATTGTGTCAGAAAAACGACAGTCGATTTTTAAACTACAGCCTTCCTGTTCAGATTGAGGTTCCAGAGAAATAATCCATTTGATTTCAGATTCGGTACAAATGGTTTTTGTATTTTTTGAAAGTATTTTGTGTTGATTGTTATATAAAGTTGTTACAATTTCGCAGTTTGAATCAACATAACCAAAAATATTGATAATTTTATTTCTCTGCAAAACACAATTGTCAGAAAAAATAGATGAAATGGAAAATTTATTCATGAGAATGATTTTAACACAAAACTAGAGAAAAAGGTGATAAATTAAAGAAAAATAAGAAATAAACAAACTTCCCACAGCGTCTTAGAGTAAAAGTACTACCGCTACAACGTGCCTGCGAAGCTGCTCGCTGAAGCTGTATGGAAGTTATCCATCTCGCTTCGCTCGTCAACTTCAGAGGTGCCGGGTTTACTAATGAAAGAAAAATTATAATACAAATACAAAAGAAGTGATATAATAAGATAATCGGAAGAAAAAAATGATTGGCAAAATTGAAAAAGTTCCTTTAAGAGAGATATGGAAACATGAAACTCATGATTTTACAAAATGGCTTCAAGATAATATTGATGTTTTAAGTGATGTTATTAACCTTTTTTTGACAAATGTTGAACGAGAAAAGAAAGATACGTACTTAGAAAAGACTTTTGGACAATCGTTTTAAATAAGCTTAAGGATAAAACAAATCTTTTTAATGCAGTTTCCCCTTCTGAAAGCAGTTGGCTTGGAGCAAATGGTGGTTATAAATCTGACAAAGACAAGTTGGATGCTATTGGTGAAAACATGGCGGAATGTATGATTAGATTTGAAAAGGCATTTGCAAAACACATTAAAGATTTAAAAATCTAAGAAACACAGTGTCATTATTTGACACTATTATATGATAGAATAAACGTATTGGGGTTTTTATAGAATGGCAAAAACAAAAAAACAAGTCAGCTTTGAAGACGCTCTCTGGGGAGCCTGCGACAAGCTTCGCGGAACAGTTGAACCAGCAGAATATAAACACGTTGTACTTAGTCTTATCTTCTTAAAATTCGTAAATGATAAATTTGAAGCCCGCCGTCAGGAACTAAAAGACGAAGGCAAAGAAAAATATATCGATGTTCAGTCATTCTACACAATGAAAAATGTTTTCTTTGTTTCGGAAGAAAGCCGCTGGTCATTCATCATGCAGAATGCAAAACAGAATGATATTGCCCTCAAAATCGACACAGCGCTCAACACAATAGAAAAACAAAATCCGTCTCTAAAGGGCGCACTTCCAGATAACTATTATTCCCGACTTGGAATTGATGTTTCAAAGCTTGCGGCGCTCTTAGATGAAATAAACAATATCCAGACAAATGCAGATAAAGAAAATGACATCATGGGTCGTGTGTACGAATACTTTCTTACAAAGTTTGCCCTTCAGGAAGGAAAAGGAAAGGGAGAATTTTATACTCCAAAATCTGTTGTAAATCTTATTGCAGAAATGATTGAACCATACAAGGGAAAAATCTATGACCCTTGCTGCGGTTCTGGTGGTATGTTTGTACAGTCGCTCAAGTTTGTAGAAAATCATGCAGGAAATTCAAAAGACATTTCTATATATGGACAGGAAGGAACAACTACAACCTATAAACTTGCAAAGATGAATCTTGCAATTCGTGGTATTCCATGTGACCTTGGAGAAAAAGCAGCCAATACATTTACAAACGATCTTCATAAAGACCTCCGTGCAGACTACATTATGGCTAATCCACCTTTTAATCAGAAAGACTGGCGTGCAGAAAATGAACTTGTAAACGATGCCCGCTGGAACGGCTATACAGTTCCTCCAACAAGCAACGCAAACTATGGCTGGATTTTGCACATGGTTTCAAAACTCAGCACTAATGGAACTGCTGGTTTTCTTCTTGCAAACGGTGCATTAAGCGGTGAAGGTCAGGAATTAGAAATCCGTAAGCAGCTTATAGAAAACAATCTTGTAGAAGCAATCGTAATTCTTCCAAGAAATCTTTTTTATACAACAGATATTTCCGTAACGCTCTGGATTTTGAACAAAAACAAAAAGAGCCGCACTGTTGAACAGAATGGAAAAATCAAAAACTACCGCAACCGCGAAGATGAAGTTCTCTTTATGGATCTTCGCCAGATGG
>JAHAZJ010000144.1 GCA_018385315.1 Treponema sp.
TGCTCCCCCGATATTTTGATTTTTCTTTATTCAAGCCATGGGCCCCGGAAGGGGCAGAATTTATAAAACACATCCCCGCCTTCAAAAAGAATCACACATTTACGGCCATAAACGATTGAAACTTTCACAAAGCAATGCTTTTTACTTATAGTTTCCGCCATTTTAGGTAACTGCTGGGTCAATATCTTTTACAAACAAGAATAGATTTTGATCCTCATCTTTATAATCAGAGGAAGGAACAATCTCCATCATAACATTTTTAAAGTTATCTTCGTATTTTCTTCTATAAAAAATGCGAAGTGGAGATTTTGTTTTTTTGAAATGGGAACTGATATAATTCAAATTGGACAAACGTAAATATTCATCTAAGTCTTGTGAATGCACACAACTATCTTTTCCAAAAGACACTAACCATGATGATATTTTATCCTGGACTCCTTTTTCAACAGATTGCTCTGTAGCATTCATATTGATTATTTGATAAGTATCATGGGTAACATTTATTTTTAAAATCTTTGTGTATAGAGCACATAATACTTTGTAAGCATCCTGCTGTCCTCTTCTGTCTATTCCCTGGGACCTGTAATAATCTGATTTTGCTTTATACATTCGTTTATCTGCTGTAACAGAAATTTCATGTAGAGATAAATTCGGGAATTCTCTTGCTGTAACAAAACCACAAGAAAGAGATAATTTTTCTACAAGATTTCCTTTCCAATTTGCACAAGCTTCAGATAAATCCTTTTTGATTTCTTCCAATAATTCGTCATCTGCTTCCATTAATACAGAAAATTCATCACCACCAGTTCTGTAAATATTACCATATTGCTTAAAACAGTGACGCATACAATCACTGGCACCAATAATCAATTCATCACCAGCATTATGTCCAATAGTATCATTTGCTATTTTCAAACCATTTATATCAATGGATACATAAACAAATGTGTCACTTAAACCTAATAATTCACATTCTTTTATAGCATCTTCATAGGCACGTCGATTATACAAACCTGTAAGCTGGTCTGTGTTAGATTCCTGTAAAAGTTTCTCTTCTCTTTGTTTTTCTTTGTCTATAACACGAGTAGTAAACAGAACTTCTACAGGTTTTCCTTCTTTATCAACATCAATTGCAATAAATGATGCTAAAAACCAACCAACACGATTCCCAACAAACTCAGACGAAAGAATTTTTTTGTTTTTCATTCGTTCTGCAATCGTTGTTAAATCTGTAAAATACAAGGCATCCTTTCTATATGCAACATTTGTAACAGAGCTTATAACCTTATGCATTAATTTTCTGGCACTTGTTGTAGTTGATTCTACAACAATACTCTTTACTTCATTCTTTGCATTGTAAATTTGAATTGAATCTGTTTTTAGATTAATTAAATGCATGGAATAAAAAATACCAGCTATTGCATATATAGTTTGACTTTGTTTTTCAGACAGTGCTAATGCTTTAAGTTCCCGTTCCTTTGCTTCTGTAATATCCTGACAACCATAAATAATATGAGAAATGGAACCATCATCGCGACGAACAAGTTTTTCAGCCCTTTTAACCCAAATAATGCTGCCGTCCTTTTTCATCATACGATATTCTGCATGAGAAATATCTGGCAATTGTCTATGATTTTTTACTGTGTTCCAAAATAAATTAACAATAGATTCTCGTTCTTCTGGGATTATTGTTTTTTCCCAACTGGTAAATTCGTTTGGGAAATCATCCAATCCATTATATCCCAGCATTTTTCTTGTGCCGTCGGTAAAAGTAAAACTTGTAAGATTTTCATTTTGATCAAAAGTGGCAATATATATACCAGCTTCAAAAACACAAGAATAACTGTCTATACCTTCAAACTGAATTCTATTATTTTTTAAATTTTGCATCATTATTTTTACATTATACCATATAATATCTATATTGGTACCTTATTATGTTCTTTACTAAAAAAATCACATTGAATATTGTCAATTCAAAAATATTTACCTTTTAATATTTTACAATTCCTTTACATTTTCTTCCACAGAATATAACAACACTCCTTTAAATTTTAGCCATCTTGATAAATGGATGAAAATCCAAAGGAGTTACAATGAAAATTTATCTTAAAAAAATTATTGCAAGTGCTGTATTACTTGGTTCTGTGTGTTCACTTTTCGCAGCCCCTAAATTCAACAGCAAAAAAGCAATTTCTGTAATGAGTCGTGAAGATGGTTCTGGAACACGTGGTGCTTTTATTGAACTTTTTGGCATTGAAAAAAAAGATTCTAATGGAAAAAAAGTTGACTACACAACAGATGAAGCTGCAATCACAAACTCTACAGCAGTTATGCTTACAAGTGTAGCCGGCGACCGTTATGCCATTGGTTATGTTTCTCTTGGTTCATTAAACAACAGTGTAAAAGCTGTAAAAATTGATGGAACAGTTCCTAGTATAGCAAATATTAATAATGGTACTTACAAAATCAGTCGTCCATTTAATATTGCAATAAAAAAGGGTCTTTCTGATGTAGCTCAGGATTTTGTAAACTTCATTTTATCTTCAGAAGGCCAGAACGTTATTGCAGCAAATAAATATATTCAGGTTCCTTCAAAAGCCTATAAATCATCAAAAGCAAGTGGCAAGGTTGTAGTTGCTGGTTCATCTTCCGTTTCTCCTGTAATGGAAAAATTGATTGAAGCTTATAAAAAAGTAAATCCAAATGCAAAAATAGAGCTTCAAACTTCTGACAGTACTACAGGTGTCACAAATGCAATTAACGGAACCTGCGATATAGGAATGGCCAGCCGTAGCTTAAAAGATACAGAAAAAGCAAAAGGTGTTCAGGAAATTACAATTGCCATTGATGGTATTGCTGTAATTGTAAATAAAGAAAACCCTACAAATAACCTTACTAAAACACAAGTCGAACAGATTTTTACAGGAAATACTACTAAGTGGAATGAAGTAAACTAATCATTATGATAAAGAGGGGAAAGCCTTCCCCTCACCGCGAGTTTTCGTAGAAAACTCGGTAAGTTCGCCTTTGGCGAACGACCTACCCCTTCTCCTAAGGGGCTAGCCCCTTAAAATCCCCAATATAAATCCCAAGA
>JAHAZJ010000113.1 GCA_018385315.1 Treponema sp.
GAGCATCATCAATTTGAATTGGACCAAATTTCTTAAAAACTTCTGTTTTTGACATAAAAATACCTCAACTCAAATTATACCATTTTTTTTCTTTTATTTATATAAAAAACAAGGCGCCCCAGTGCGGGCGTCTGCATAACAATGGGTTGTACCGCAGCGGGTCAAGCCCGCTGCGGTACGACCCATTGTTAGGTTGATGGGCCACTGGCCCACTTATCGTTGATAAGGTAAATCTTCCGACAGATTTTCTCTTCAGGAATTAGTCGGAGGTAATATGGCCTTTTCAGAAAATGAGTTCAAATTCTTTATAGATTTGTATGTACGTGGAAATAATGAATTTGATTATGAAAAACAATTCTTTTACTACTATGTCTTATTCAACTTTCTTTATAATTTTTATGATGATGAAACAAATCCTCGCAGTTCAGAAAATGAACGAAGAAGGAAAACTGAAGAGGAACGAATAAAGGCTTTTGTTTTGTATGTTGTACAAAGCGATGCATCATGTTTCTCTAATTACAACCCATTTGCGCAATTAAATATATGTAAATACTCAGAGCTAATAACAAAAGTAGAAGAAAAGATAGGTAAGGTAAACATGGATTATTCAAGAAAATCCAATGAGAAAGAAATAAAAGCTCTTTTTATCGAAATCTACAAAGTGAGATGCGATATTTTTCACGGAAGCATAAGTTTTACAAATGATGAATTAAGAAGATTGCTTTTCGCTTGCAATGAAGTATTCAAGAGATTTTTTGATTTTTATTTTCAGGCTTTTGCCATAAATTATTCAAAAGGTTCTGACTTGGAGGAAAAGAAATGAAAAAGATAATTTCATTACTTACCCTTCTTTTCTTAGTTGTTTCAAGAATTTTTGCGGGTGAATATATTTATTGGGATGACCATAAGACTTCATCTTCTGGAAAAACTACTGCACATGTAAGAATATGTTATTCTAAAGAGTACAATAATAATTCAGCTGCAAATGAAAGACTTCGCCATGTCATGTATGATATTTTTCTAAAAGATGGAGATTATCCAGTGACCCATAATGTTACAGAAGTACATTTATCAAACGGTGTTGAGTATAGGATTCTGTTTTCATTCTATCAGGACAGATCTGGGGTAGTTAAGGTATGGAAAGGCAATGAACGAAGTGCATATGGTACTCCAATGGAGACTATTTATGAAAACTATGGTTCTTATTGGTTTACATACAATAGTTTTTATGAAATATATCAACAACAATGTAATAAGTATTTAAATATGCTTTAAAACAAGATAAAAACTCCAGCAAAGTCAAGCTTGTCTGGAGTTTTTTATTGACATGTGTAATTACTTTAGTATATACTAAATCTGAGGAGGAATTCAAAATGATGTATACTAAGGTATTTACAAGTGGCAATAGCCAAGCTGTTCGCATTCCAAAAGAATTTTCTTTATCAGAAGGCGAAATGTGCATTCAAAGAGTAGGAAGTACAATTATACTTTTTCCGAAGGAAAATCCATGGGAGGCGTTTGACAGAAGCTTTTCTGAATTCTCAGATGATTTTATGGCAGACGGAAGAAATCAACCAGCAATGCAAGTTAGAGAAGGGCTTTAATGTATTTGCTGGATTCGAATATTTGCATTTTTCTGATTAGAAATAAGTCTCCTCTGTTGCGCGAAAGAATAAAAATGTATTCTCCGTCGTTATTGCATTTGTCAGTGATTACAGTTGCAGAATTAGAATATGGAGCTGCAAAAAGCCAAAACCCTGTAAAAGGACATCAGGCAGTATTGGATTTTGTTTCCCCATTCAATATTATAAATTTTAAACCAAGTGACGCAGAAAATTTCGGATTGATTAGAGCCTATCTTGAAAGGAAAGGAACTCCTATCGGTCCGTATGATATGGAAATTGCGGCACAAGCAATGACTAATGATTTAATTGTTGTTACTAACAATGTTGGAGAATTTGAACGAGTTCCTTGGATAAAAGTTGAAGATTGGACCAAGGGGTAAATAAAACCTAACATGGTTTTCAAAACCGATAAAAACTTTGTCACAAAAGTTGCTCTTCGTGGCTTTGCACCACCGCAACTTTTGCGCCAATTTTGCCTTCGGCAAAACCGTTTTTACGGTTTAAAACGCTAGTTATGCTTACACGTTATTTACGAGGGTAGGAAAAAAATATCGCATAATAAATAATGGAAAAAATGTAAAAAACAGCATATATTATAAGTAGAGAGGTAAAAATGAGAAAAGAATTTTGTTTAAAAGATGATGTTCTCATTACGTATACAGAAAAAGATGTTTGCTTTGAAGAAGTAAAAACTGCAGAATCAATTTTGTTAGATAATGAAGGACATGTTTTACATTCAAACTTTGATGAGGATAAAAATAAATTTTATCAGAATTATTTAAAACAGATATTTTCGGCAATCACAACATACAGAAATATGGATAATCTGGAGATTGCATAAATGCCAGTCTATTTAAGAACTCTTGGATATAAAATATATTTTTGGTCAAATGAAAAAGATGAACCTATACATTTTCATATAACAAAAGGGGATCCGTCTGAAAATGATACAAAAATATGGGTCTTGTCAAACGGTTCATTTAAGTTAGCAAATAATAAAGGTAAAATCTCTAAAAGCGACTTAAGTAGAATCTTTTCAATAATGCAGTCTTATTATTATGATTATCTTGCATTCTGGAAAAATTATTTTTCAGACGAGATAAAATTCTATGAATAACTAAATTTCTAGAAAATAATTTTTATACTTGAAATAACAACACAATTATTTTATAACAAGGAATATTTTTTTTGCAAGTCAAGCTTGCAAAAAAAATTAATCGTACTTTACGGCTTGGACGAAAAAGCGTTAGTAAAATGAAAGATCGCAAGCGAGCTTTGAAGTATACATCTGCGTTAGATAGAAAAAAATAAATCGAGTAAAGGCTGTAAAAGTAGATGTAAAATAAAGCATAACAATAGTTTCAAAGCGGCTGTCGGGTCGAGCCCGCCACCGTTTAACCTATTGTTATGCTCACAGCCCACTGGGCTGGGCAAAAGGGAGTAAAAAAGTGTTTAAACTTATTGCATTCTTAATTACCTTACCGTTTAAATTAATTATTTGGTTTTTTAAAGGAATAGTTCTTTTAGGAAAAAAAATATTTTCTGGTATTACAGGTTTATTTAAATTGATATTTTCGTTATTCAAAGGAATTGGTGCCTTAGGTAAGCTTATAGTGAGCACGATTAAATATTTATTTATTGGCCTTTTTTATGCTGCAAAGTATATATTAATAGGACCACAATTGTTATGTTCTTATGTAACAATAAAATTAGGACAATTACTTCATATAAATGTTCTAATTAGTTTTATTCTTGGGATATTATCCCCTGCCTCACTATTATATACAATATTTATACATATTCCTTATACAATAAAGGAAAAAATAATAAAAGTTCCTGTTCACTTTAAACAATATAAGGAAGAAAGACAAAAAGTTATATGCTCTTGTTTTTTCTATTCTCTAGAAGCCATTTTACTTTATAAGTACAGATATTTATTTGGTTATGATTTTAGTATTGCATTCTTAATTGCCGCAGGTTTATATTCAATTTATTCTTTCGGACTTGCAATATATAAAATTACTGATTGGAATAAACAATATAGTAAACAATATACAAGATGGAGTGAATGGAAAAAATGGACTAAACAAGAGAGTCTTGCATTTGAAGATGATGCAGCAGATAATCTTGTTTTTGAAAATTGTAATCTTATTGCTCAGACTGATTCGAATAAGAATAAATTTTTTTCATTTGCATTGCAATATTTATTTTTGCAATTTATGGATTAATTAGAAGTATAAAAAAGAAAAAAATTATAAAATCAGTTGTTTTAGGTAAATAATTTATTCTTTAGAGAATACTTTTTTGGAAATGGAATATTTTAGAAAACAAGTCAAGCTTGCTTTCTAAAATGATATTGAACTTTAGGGCTAGGACGAAAAAGCGGTTATAAAAAATGAAAGAAAAAAGCATAGTTATAAATTACTGTAATCTTCTTTTAGGGATAATCCTTTTGTTTCTCATTTTGACAAATGTGGAATTAAATTCGACTATTGCAAATTTTATCTTTCCATTATTTGTTTTACTTTTTGGATTTCTTTCGTATAAGAAAATCACGACTAAGCAAAAAGGAAAGTTGTTATTTTATCTTCCGTCATTTATCGGTGGATTTGGTTTTTATATAGTAATTATCTTATTTTTTCTCATCAATTTTTTGGGCAGTCTCTTTTGGATCAATGAAGAAATAAACAAAGAAAGAATACAACGATGCTATTCCCCGAATAAAATAGAATACTGTGATGCTTATCATTATCCTGTAGGCGCATATTCAGGTGGCTCAGGACACGTTTGTGTTTTTTTGGTGAATAAGTTTTTCCCAATTGTACGGAAAGAAGTCTTTTATGAGTCTACGGCTCATGTCTGGATTGAAGGTAAAGAAGATATTCCGTATGAATATTTTGTTTGGGAAGATAAGGATAGTATAAAAATTTATAAAAGTAATATTGTAAATGTTCGTGGTATAATTTTTTATCCTGTAGCCATGATAAAGAGTTTCGCGGACAGAGAAACGGAGTATGTTTCTCAACAGGAGTTTTAAAGACGGACACTTTTATGAAGTTGAAATTGTGAATTACCACTAGGGCGCTTTTGGAGAATTTATAAAATGAAAAAAAGTATTATTATTTTTTTATTAGTTTTAATTTCCTTAAATCTATATTCTCAGGATATTACAAAAATAAATTTAGAAGAATATAAACTTGATTCGAGAATCACATCTACTTTAGTTGAAGAAACAAAAAATTCAAATCGAAAATAAAATGTGTGACTATGTAATGCCAACAGCATTTATTAAAAGTCCATATGAAGATAGAATAGCATAACAAGAAGTTCAAATCCGAAAGCCAGTCAAGCCGAGCCACCGTTTAAGACTATGTGGCTTAATTAAAAAATGCTGTGTGCAAAACTTTTACAGCTTTATCAGCTTCATCATCATC
This sequence comes from Treponema sp., assembly GCA_018385315.1. Lineage (GTDB taxonomy): Bacteria > Spirochaetota > Spirochaetia > Treponematales > Treponemataceae > Treponema_D. Next base: position 5,060 of record JAHAZJ010000113.1, read on the forward strand.
AACAATCATACTGATATTCACCTTGCTTGCACCCTGGCTAATCATCTGAACATTAATTCCAGCTTCTTCAAGAGCTTTAAATCCACTAGCAAGAATTGAACTTGAATGTGCGGCATCACAAATAATTGTAACAATAGCTTTATCTTTTTTTACAGTAACCTGGCTTGCCTGTTCCAAGTCAGAAATCAAACCTGTTAAATCTGTTTTTGTATTTACTGTAAGAGAAACAGAAACTTCTGAAGTTGCAATTACATCAATACTAATACCCCATTTTAAGAAATTATTAAAAATATGAGCCAGAAAACCTGCTGCACCAAGCATTCGTGAAGATACAATATCAATCAACTGAATATGTTTTACTGTTGTGATTGCACATACTGGAGGAATTGCTCCGGAATGCTTTTCAACAATAATTGAACCAGGACTTGAAATATTATAAGAATTTTTCACACGAACTGGAGTACCTGTTTTTCTTACAGGAAGCATTGAACGTGGATGAAGAACTTGTGCCCCAAACATAGCCAATTCCTGAGCTTCTTCGTATGTAACTTCAGGAACAGGTTTTGCTTCCTTTACTACACGAGGATCTGTTGTCAAAATACCATCAACATCTTTCCAAGTCTGAACCTCATCTGCTCCCATTGCAGCACCAATCATAGTAGCAGTTAAATCTGAACCACCACGCCCCAATGTTGTAATATTTCCTTTTCTATCTTTTGCAATGAAGCCAGTTACAATTGGAATTGAATTAGATGTACCATCTTTATAAGCAGTTAAATACTGAGGAATAGTTTCCCAAACATCATCAAGTAATTCTGCAGACATAAAGTTGCTGTCACTTAAAAAACCAATATCCCATGCATCATAGAAACAAGCTGGAATATTCTGTGATTCTAAATAAGCAGCCATCATTCTAACAGACATTCTTTCACCAAAGCTTACAAGATAATCTCTTGAGCGTTTTGAAATTTCTTTCAGCATTGAAATACCAGTAAGCAACTGTTTTAATTCTTCAAGAAGAGATTCAATAGTATTGATTTTAATTCCAAGTTCTTTTGCAGTATCTTCATGTAATTTTGCAACACCTGCAACATCAACAGTACCTTCTACTGCTTTATCTGCTGCTTCTAATAAATGATCAGTTGTATCTCCCATAGCAGACAAAACAACAACAGGTCGTTTTTCTTTGTATGCCTGAATAATTGATGCTACATGTTTAATTCTTTCTGCATTTGCAACTGATGAACCACCAAATTTCATTACTATCATAATAAAATCCTCTTGATTTATTTAATTTATCTTCATTATAGTGATTTACTCTAGGTTTGAGAATTGTTTTTTTGTATAAACAATTACAATTTCATAAATTCCACACTTTGTTCTGGAATTCCAACTGATTTCATTTTTACAATAACTTTATCATTTAAGTTAATTTCATTAAAACCTTTTAATGTGGTTTGCATATCAAGAGATGGAATTAACATCAAAGCATCAGCACCACGCTTATCAATACAAAAAGCTTCATATTCCTGATCTGGATTTTGTAACAAATATACAAGTTTCCAATGAGTATCACTTAAACGAGATGCTTTTTTAGCAGCAAGAGATGCCGCATCACCTGCCGCAATACGCTCCAACATTTCATCCTTATCAAGAACTTTCTTGCCATCAATAAACGCACGTAACTGCTGATGTGCAACCAAATCTGAATAACGACGCAGCGGAGATGTTACCTGACTATAAAAACTTAATCCTAATCCGGCATGAGGCGCAGGTGTAATTCCAACAGATCGTTTTCTCATACATTTTACTTTTGCAAACTCACCAGCCCATCCCTCTGGCACACTTTCAGGAAATTCTGGAGTTTCCTGGCTTACAAATGGAAATGGCAATTGATTTTTAAACGCAAATTTTGCAGCCCCCTCCCCTGCCAATAACATCATTTCCTGAATCATTGCATTTGATTCATATTGAATATGAGGTGATATAGAAACCTTTTTAGTATCTTTATCAACCACAATATGAACTTCTGGCATCTGAATATTTACAGCATGATTTTCTATGCGTCTTTTTAAATTTTTTCTGGCTAATTCAAATAAAGGTTTTAATTCCGGTGAATCTTTTTGATTTTCAGCTTCTTCATAAGAAATCATTTTTACCTGAACATTAACTTTCATAATTGCACATTCATCAATCTGAGAATCTTCCGTCATTTTTAACCGAAAAGCCAAAGCTTTAGAATCTTGTTTCAATCCCAAAGCATAATCTTCTAAGCTAGATTCACATAGCATTCTGGAAGCCCCTTCTGGAATATAAAGAGTTGTACCTCTTCCACGAGCAGCCATATCAATAGAAGAATCAGGAGTTACTGAAGATGCAGGATCGGCAATACAAACCCAATAGTATTCTCCATCATAACCAACTGCATCATCCGGATCCGCTGCATTTGGTGCATCAATAGCATAACAAACACATGGACAGTCAGTTCTTTCTTCTTCCGGCATTTTTCCAAGCTGTTCTCGTGCAGAATCAAAACTAAACCCAAATCTTGTAGGATAAGGATTTTTTTCAATATCCCAAATTCCAGTATCAATCAATAACTGATGAGCTTTTTCCACAGTTTGTGAGATGCCAGCTTCTGCTAAGGTTTTTGATTTTTCAGTTTTACACAAAGCAAAGGCTTCTACTTCACCCATAAATTTTGCATCTGCAGGCAGTTCTAGTTTTCTCTGTTTAAGTCTATTAATAAAAGCAGCACGAATTTCAGCTTCATGTTCTTTTTCAAAATTTTTCTGATTAATTAAATCAATTTCTTCCTGAGAACGCAAACTAAAAAGCAATTCCCCTTTTTTTAGAGTATCCTGATTAAGAGCAAAATGAATATTATTAACGATTTTTGAATAAACGAAAAAGGCTTCATCTGCAATATTTTCACCACGAATAAGAGACACAAGTTCTTCAAAAGAAATTAAAGTTTTTGCTGTCTCTTCATCAGATAAAAGAAGTTCACAAGCCTCTTCAATCTGAGCGTCAATAGAATCATCTGAAAATGCAAGAATATTTTCTAATGAAGAAGCTGGTCCTTCGTGAAGTAAAAAAACATCTTTTTCTCTAACCTTCTGTTCAACATATACGGCTTTTTTACCAGTGGGAGTTGCAGGAACAGCACAATATTTTACAATAAATTTATCACCATCCTGTTCTTGAACAATTGCACCAAAATTTTTATATAAAACAACGGAATTCTTCTTCATAGTTTTAGTGTATCAAAAAAAAATATGTTTGTGAATTAAACCTATTAATTAATCCTATTATTTAAAATAAAAAAACCTGCAGAAAGATTAAATTATAATCAAAATCTGCAGGTCAAAAATCAAAAAAATTAAAACTTATTTTGTATATGTCCAGTACAAACCAGCAGCCCATGTAGAAGACTGATTGTTATTGTATGCTGTTCTAGACTGATAATCTGCATAAAGTGTAAGACCGTTATTCTTATTAACATCCATAGTAAGAGTTGGTCTGATTGCAAATACATTTCCGCCATTCCAATCTTCTGTTTGCTTATTATCAGCCCATTTTTTATTATAAGCACCCCAAGCAAATGAAACCCAAGTGCCAAGAGAGAACTGTTTGTTTAATGCATAGTCCAAACCTGAACCAACATAGAATGCATTTGAATAATTCTCATTTTCATAGAATGTCATTCCAAATTCTGGTGTAATTGTAAGTGGAAGAGATTTTACATTGTAAACAGCACTTAAACCAAATCCATTTACACCATTTTTAATATTTTCGTTTCCACCAACATAATTCATTGCAAAATATGCATTTAATGTGAAATTTTTCTGTAAAAAGAACTGTGAACCTACATAAAGATGACCTTCTGATTTACAAATTCCTTCATATGCAAAGCTTACATTGAATAAATCAATAGGTTGAATTTTAATACCTGCATTGAAAGAAAAATTGTCAACATCTGTTCCAGAAGGAATAGCAATACCACCTTCAAAAATATCCTGGAATTTATAACGAAGACCTAAAGAACCAGGTTTTCTATAACCACGAATTGTTGAAGTATATGTATTTGGGTAATAAACAAAACCAGCAACATCAGTAGCACCAGGAGTAACAGCAGTTGCATTAGGACCTGCATATTTTAAGCCCCCCTGTTTTACGTGGGCTTTTGGTCCCCAGTAAAAATCAGAACAAGCAGGAGCTGGACCAATTTTCCATTCAAGACGTGTACCAGCACCAAGATCTAAACCTTTAATTGGGTGCCATAAAAAGTTTACATAATAAGCATCTGTAATAGCATCATCAATAACAGTAGAAACACTCTGAGAAGATCTGTTAGCAGCATAAAAAGCTGTTTTTGGTGTATATTCAAAAACTCTTGTTCCACCATCAAAAGATGTTAACAATCCCCAGTTAATCATACCTTCCATTGTAAACTGTGCAATATCAACACGAGCCTGAAGTGTATCTGTAATTCCGTACCAGTTTACATCCTGATTATCAGAATCTGGAGTTCCAAAACCTGACCAAACTGTATTTTTAACACCATTTGATCCCATAACTTGAGCTGACAAAGCCATAACGCTAAATGCCATTACTAAAACTAAAACTAACTTTTTCATGAAAAAAAGCCTCCTTTAAACATATAAATTATAAAGATATATTTAAAAATAATAAAGGGGCTGTCCAAAAAGCATTTCAACTTTAAGGATAGCCCCATTTATTTAATTAGAAACTATCTAATTACCATTTCTTTTCGATCTGGTCACAGATGTTCATTTCACCTTCATCCAAAGCAAAGAACTTAGCTTTTTCCATGTTTGGAACAACATTTACTGAATCACCTAAGCGGAATTCAGCATTAGCTGTTGTCTTAGCGATGATTGACTGACCTTTGTTAGAAATAAGGTACAAGTGTGTTTCAGCACCAAGTGGTTCTTTGTTTGTAATTTTCATCTGCATATCATCTTTAGCAGCTGGTTTTTCAACATATGTCAAATCTTCTGGACGGATACCGAATGAAACTTCTTTACCAACATAAGCTTTAAGTGATTTAGCCTGTTCGTCTGTTGGGTTGATTTCGAAAGAACCTTCATCACAAACGATTTTTCCGTTCTTTTCAAGAACTTTTACAGTCAAGAAGTTCATTGGAGGTGTACCGATAAAGCCTGCTACGAACTTGTTGATTGGGTTGTTGTAGAGGTACAATGGAGCACCAATCTGCTGGATAATACCGTCTTTCATAACAACGATTTTTGTACCAAGAGTCATAGCTTCGATCTGGTCATGGGTTACGTAAATCATTGTAGCCTGAAGTCTGTTGTGAAGAGCAGCCAATTCAGAACGCATTGTTACACGGAGCTTAGCATCCAAGTTAGAAAGTGGTTCATCGAACAAGAATACTTTTGGATTACGAACGATAGCACGTCCTACAGCAACACGCTGTCTCTGTCCACCAGAGAGAGCCTTTGGTTTACGATCCAGGTACTGTGTAAGGTCAAGCTGTTTTGCAGCATCGCGAACACGACGATCGATTTCTGCTTTATCCATTTTACGAATCTTAAGACCGAATGCCATATTATCATATACAGTCATATGTGGATAAAGAGCGTAGTTCTGGAATACCATTGCGATATCACGATCCTTTGGAGGAACGTCATTCATTTCTACACCATCAATAAAGAGTTTACCTTCAGAGATGTCTTCCAAACCTGCAATCATACGAAGAGTTGTAGATTTACCACAACCAGATGGTCCTACGAATACACAGAATTCTTTGTCTTCTACTGTGATATTAGAATTTGTTACAGCACGAACACCGCCGTCGTAAATTTTTCCAATACCTTTAAGTTCTACTTTTGCCATTTAATTAGGCCTCCTTAATAGGGTTATATTATATAATTAATTTTATTCCCATTAACATAAGAAGTCAAATAAATTATTTACTTTTTTAACGAAAAAAATCTGTTTTTTTTCATTAAGGTGTTATTATTTCAGTAATGATTCAACCTTTTTTGCCGCAGCTTCCAATTCTGGAATATCAAGGGATTCAACATCACCTGCATCAATTGCAGCAGAAGTTTTTTCTTCCATTGGTAGTCTTGCAAGAACTGGAATATTAAATGTTTCTGAAATTTTATCAATATTGCTCTTACCAAAAACTGTAATCTCTTTTCCACAGTCAGGACATTTTACATAACTCATGTTTTCTACAAGACCAAGGATTGGAATATTCATCATATTTGCCATATTTACAGCTTTTTCAACAATTACACGTACCAGCTGCTGAGGTGAAGATACAATGATAATTCCATCAATTGGCAATGACTGATAAATTGTAAGAGGAACATCACCTGTTCCAGGAGGCATATCAACAAACATAAAGTCAACATCCTTCCAGATTACATCTGTCCAAAACTGTTTTACTGCACCTGCAATAACAGGTCCACGCCAAACAACAGGATCATTTTCATTCTGAAGAAGAAAATTCATAGACATAAGCTGTATGCCAGAATCTGTTACAACAGTCTTTAGAGCATCCTGTCCTTCAACAGCTTCTGCACGCTTATTGCCAACACCAAAACTTTCAGGAATAGAAGGTCCAGTAATATCAGCATCAAGAATTGCAGTTCTAAAACCATCTTTGCAAACTTTACTTGCAAGAAGAGATGTTACCAGGGATTTTCCAACACCACCCTTTCCACTTACAATTCCAATTACCTTTTTAACAGAACTTTCCTTGTTGAGATATGCATGCAAATCTCGTTCAGCACAATTCTGACTACAACTACCACATTCGTGATTACAATCAGCCATGATACGCTCCTGAATATTAAAACTTAATCATAATTTTTAAAATTATATATCAAATATAAGTATAAAATAATGAAAATTCAAGGAATATTTATAGTAGAAATGTTACATTTTTTCTCATTTTCTTTTATTTTTTTTCTTTTTGGTATGTATATTTATTCCTTTCTTTTGTATAATTATTCAAAACTTTTTATAAAAGGTGGTCATTATGACAGCACAGTTTATTGCCAAGTTGTTAGCATTCGTGCTCTACCTTGGTATTATGATTTATGTTGGATTGAAAAATGCCAGCAAAAATAACAGCTCAGCAGACTTTTTCTTAGGCGGACGCAAGGTTGGTCCATGGGTAACAGCTCTTTCTGCAGAAGCATCTGACTCATCTGCCTGGCTTTTAATGGGTCTCCCAGGCCTTTGTTATTTAGGCGGTATTCAGGAATCCGTTTGGACAGCTGTTGGTCTTATTATTGGTACATATTTAAGCTGGCTTTTTGTTGCAAAACCATTACGCAAATGTTCAATTGCATTCGGTGATTCAATCACCATTCCAGAATTCCTTTCAAACCGTTTCAAAGATAAAACACATCTTCTTTCAATTGTATCTGTAATTTTTATTGTTTTATTCTTTACAATTTATACAGCCTCTGGTTTTGTTGCATGTGCAAAATTGTTTAATTCAGTATTCGGATTAAACTATCATGCTGGTCTTGCAATTGGTCTTGTTGTAATTCTTTGTTACACAATAACAGGTGGTTATACAGCTGTTTGTACTACAGACTTTATTCAGGGCTCTTTGATTTTCGTTGCATTTGTAATTTCTACAATCATCGTAATTTTCTCTATCGGTTCAGGTAATACACCTGTTAGCGTTTCAGATGTTTTCAATAATTTCCAGACATTAGCAGGAACAGAATTACAGTCATTTAATGGAATGGGAATTGTTTCCGCATTAGCATGGGGACTTGGATACTTTGGTATGCCACATATTATTGTCCGCTTTATGGGAATCCGTTCTAACTCAGAAATTGGAAAAGCACGCCGCATTGGTATTGTATGGATGGTAATTTCTTATATTGGGGCAATTCTTATTGGTACACTTGGTACAGTTTATTTAAAAAAATACGGAATCACCTTGGATTCAGTAAGTGCAGAAACTGTATTCTCAGCCACAATGCAGAATATGTACCCGGCATTCATCGCAGGTATTTTCCTTTGTGCAATTCTTGCAGCTTCAATGTCAACAGCAGACTCACAGCTTCTTGCCGCTTCTTCTGCCGTTAGTCAGGATATCTTCAAAGGATTAATCAAAAAAGATGCAGAAGAAAAAGATGTATTAAATGTTAGCCGCTTTACAGTATTCTTAATTGCTTTAATTGCATTGTTCATGTCGTTAAATCCAAACTCTTCTATTTTCAGTTTGGTTTCTTTTGCCTGGTCTGGATTCGGTGGAACATTTGGTCCATTAGTATTGCTGGCCCTTTATTGGAAGCGCACAACAGCTGCAGGAGCGATTGCAGGTCTTGTATGTGGTGGTATTGTAGATGTAATCTGGCACTACATTCCTTCATCAGTTGCTCCAATCTTCGGACTTTACGAAATTGTACCTGCATTCTTAGCATGTTTAATCGTAACAGTAATTGTTTCAATCTGTACAAAACAGGATGAAGAAGTTGCAGCAAAATTCGAAGAATATAAGAAGATGGAAGACTAAATAAAATTTAACTTAAAAATAAAAGTGATAAATTGAAAATCTATATTTTATAATTTAAAAATATAAGGGACTGGATTTTAATGCAAACAAAGCACAAAATCCAGTCCTTTTTAATTACCTGATGATCTAAAACTAAAAAAAGTCCATTAATAATGAGGTGGTTTTCTATTAGGTATCTCTTCGCCAGTTTCTTCAATCAATTCTTTTATTTTCTGAATCATCAGCCTGTTCTCAGCTTTCAATTTATCAATTTCCTTAACCTGTCCAACAGCCACTTCCTGAATCTGCTTCAAAAAATCTTCCATATAAGTTATTTTTATTTCCAGATTTTCCAATCTTTCTTCAATATTCATAATAAAACCTTATTTAATTTTCTTTATGCTAGTTTCCATATAAGATAAAGAAAAAGTCTTTTTTACATTTTTTTCATTACCATTAATTAAATCATCTTCAAAAATGAACATGGCAGAAGCTAAAACAGCATTATCGTCACCTTTTCTAAAACTAACCAAGATAGGATATGAATTTTTGAAAATATAAAGATACATTTTATTATCAGTAAGAGATTCTGAGTCAAATATAGATGATCCTTGTAAAACAGAAGATAATGCAAGAATATATGAATTTTTGCTTCCATTAATCAGTGAACCAAATAACTGAACATAAAATTGATCAAGAAAATAATTCATAACAGTTTCGGGAATATCATTTGATCCTGATTCATAATACATATTTATAAAATCATCAATATTCACAGATATCTCATAACAAGCTTTTACATCAGATTTAGATACTTTGTTAATATCTTTTTCATATAATTTTATTATCTCAGAATTATTCCCAAAGACTAATTCAACAAATTGAGGACATTCTGCACGCTCAAAAACCAAATCTGCAACTTCCAAACCTTTATCATAAAGCTGCCCAAAACAACAGAAAGCAAAAGAAAAAACAACAAACAAGAATATTTTTTTCATATCAAATCACCCATTATATTTTTATTCAACCTTTTCGTAATAAGAAATAATAAGAACATCAGGATCCAAAGCATAAGGATGAACTATCTTTATTTTATTTTTACTACTATTTACATAAAAAGTATCAGAAAAATCATTCAAGGAGATCCAAACCATTACAGTTTCAGAACTTTTATAATCTCCATCATTATATTCATCAATTATGCCATAAGGAGATCCATCTTCAAATCTTAAAGTATCATTACCATATCCTTCAGTTAAACGCCAGGTACCTTTAAGCCAGGATAAATCATCATACAATTTAAATTCAGTATATTCGTAAGATTCATCGTATACAGAATAAATAGATTTTTGTTCACCAAAACCGCGAAGATTGTAATTTGTGATATAATTAGAATTTTCTGAAAAATGAACACGAGTATAATTAAAAAGCAAGTCGTTAATAGAAATTGGAGGTGCAATATTAGTATCAGTAATAAGAGTATTGTTATTTAAGTATGCTTCATAACAAATATAAGCATTTATATTGAATTTAGCAGCCTCAAAAAAAACTGCTTCTTTATATCTAAAAATTTCAGTTTTATTAGGATTTACAGTTCCAATAGTTCTTCGCTGAATCAGATTATTTTGATCATCATAAAAAGAAACATAAAGTGTATAAGGAGATTCCAGATAATTAGAAGCAATAATAGCGTAATCAGTATTCCCAAGTTCTGCAGTGGGAATAGAATTGTTCTTAATCGACTTTACACTTAAGCAACCAAAACACAAAAAAGAAAATAAAATAGGAATAATTTTTTTCATCATATTATAATGATACACACAAACACACACTTAGTCCATATTACAAATTTTCAGGCAGCTCCACCCTTCCATTTTGACTCACTACATTGCAACTGTATACTGCTCTTTAGCACTCAAAATGTTACCTGATTTTGTTAAAAATGATAATCACTAAAAAAAGTAGGTAGCTATTGCACGAAACTGCAATGAACACCTTAATTAAAGAAATGAAAGTTAAATAAAAAAAGCCAGCAGCTACCTACTTTCCCGCTAAAGAGCAGTATCATCGGCGTAAGAGAGCTTGACTTCCGTGTTCGGAATGGGAACGGGTATTACCTCTCCACTATGGCCACTGGCA
>JAHAZJ010000127.1 GCA_018385315.1 Treponema sp.
AAAGAGGGGAAAGCCTTCCCCTCACCGCGAGTTTTCGTAGAAAACTCGGTAAGTTCGCCTTTGGCGAACGACCTACCCCTTCTCCTAAGGGGCTAGCCCCTTAAAATCCCCAATATAAATCCCAAGAATTTGCTTGCAAACTCGGTAAGCACGCTTGCGTGCGACCAACTCCCTCCTAACTTTTTTTTCGACTTCGCAATATTTATTTCATTTTATCAGTCATCCAAATTTTTAGTCCAGGTTAACCCAGATTTAACAAATGCTTCCTAATCACTTAACAAAAATCTTATAAATTTCCAGATATGAAATTTAAAGAAAAATTTTGGGAAATAATTTTTTTACTGGCAGCAGGATTCAGTGTTCTTGCTGTTTTGCTTATCTGTTTGTTCTTATTTGCTAATGGAATTCCAGCCATGAACAAAATTGGTCTAACAGATTTTTTGTTTGGAACAAAATGGAAACCAGGCTCAGAGCTTTATGGTATTTTCCCAATGATTGTAGGAAGTCTTTATGTTACTGCAGGAGCAATTATTGTAGGCGTTCCAATTGGGCTCATGACTGCAGTTTTCTTGTCAAAGTTCTGTCCAAAATGGCTCCACAAAATTATAAAACCCGCCATTGATTTACTGGCTGCAATTCCAAGTGTAGTTTATGGATTTTTCGGTCTTATGATAATAGTACCTGCTGTAAGAAATGTTTTTGGAGGAAACGGTTCATCAATTCTTACAGCAAGCCTTCTTTTGGGCATGATGATTTTACCAACAATCATTTCAGTTTCAGAAAGCTCCTTAAATGCGGTTCCTCAAAATTATTACGAAGGAAGCCGTGCATTGGGAGCAACTCACGAACGCAGTGTTTTTATAATCATGCTTCCTGCAGCTGGCTCAGGTATTATGGCAGGAATTATTCTTGGAATTGGGCGTGCAATTGGTGAAACTATGGCAGTAATTATGGTTGCAGGAAATCAGGCAAGAATCCCAGATTCACTTTTAAAAGGTGTGCGTACTCTTACAGCAAACATTGTTATTGAAATGGGATATGCAACAGATCTTCACCGTGAAGCCCTCATTGCTACTGGTGTGGTGCTGTTTGTGTTTATTCTGGTAATAAATCTTAGTTTTAATCTGGTGAAAAATAGTAGGTTTAAATTAAAGAAAAAAACAAATAAACTACACACAGAAGTCTTAGAGTAAAAGTACGGGAGCGAAAACGGGACTAGGAAGTGCCTCTGAAGCTGACGAGCGTAGCGAGATGGATAACTTCCAAACAGCTTCAGCGAGCAACTCCGTAGGTACGTTGTAGCGGTAGTACTTTTGCTCTAAGACGCTGTGGGAAGTTTGTTTGTTTGTTATTTTTTCTTTAATTTAAACCTACATCACTTTAAAAGAAGGAGTGTCGCTTCTTGAATCGCTGATTTTTATAAATGCGGTGTCGGTAAATTTTTTTTCTACTGTGATAATGGCAAAACCTGGCTGATCTCCACCTCTTGGGCGTGAAATACTGCCGGGATTAATCAGTTTACATTTTGGGAAATTTTCTTGATAGCTTATATGGGTATGCCCGTAAATGCCGTGGGTACAATTGTTATAAATTGTAGCCATTTCCAATTGTTGGTGACCAAAATATACGGCTTGATTATGACCGTGGGTTATAAAAAAACGGGTTTTATTTGCTGTTAAAGTTTGTTCTTCTGGAAAGAACAAAGTTCCTTTCATTTCAAACTGATAAGCTGGATTATGTTTTCCAATATCAAAGGAAACAGGATATGTTTCTGGATCTCCATTTCCACGTACAAATGCAATAACAGGAGGTATTGCTTGTTTTATTTCATCATCTGTATGGGCCTGTTCCAGTAATTCTGCAATATCTCCGGCTCCGTCTCCGCAAAAAATAAATGCATGGCAGGAAGGACCATATTGTTTTATAATTTTTATGAGAAGTCTATAGTTTCCATGGGAATCGGACATTACAAGAATTCTGCAATGATCCTTTGTTCGTAAAGCATCTAATGCTGTTTGAGAACCGATGTGTCCAGATTCTAATTGATAAAGTTCATTCATGTTTAGTTTGCGGCTAAAACAAAGTGATTAATTGATTTTAATCCCGTATCAGGATCTGTGTACTTTGTTACAGTGTCATTTTTAAGCATTTGCTGTGCGTGAATCTGTAAATCAGTTGTTTTTGGAATTGGACCATTTAATGTAAGTACGTAATCAATTGTATTCTGTAAAATTGTTACTGTCATATCATCAATAACAGTTGTAGTGTCTTCTTCAACTTCTTCTGTAATTTCTGTTTTTTGAGCTTTTTCAACAACAATGTCACAGGTAGATTCTAATCCCAAAACATCATCTTGTGGGAAAAGCGCAATTATTGGATAAGGAATGTTCATGTCCCAAAAATCCTGTAAGCGACCAAGTGCAATATGAGTTGTTTCTGGAGCACCAAGAATAACAATGCCTGCAAAGTCTTTTTCTGATTCTGACAATATTGAATAAAATTCAGAAGAAAAAGAACGACCATTGTGTTTAAAACTGTCTGGAAAAACTAATGAATAAATTAATCCATCATCATCATCTAAGCCATAACGTTGTTCCAGCATAGTTTGTAATTTGGATACAGTTTCTTCACTATTAAAACCATAACCATAAAGTACGCAGATTCTTTTATTTGTTGCGTGCCATAGTTTTATCTTGTTTTCAAGTTTTACAGATTCTGAATTTGAATCTGAATTTTGTGAATTAGAAGTTGTTGCAAAGGGTTTATTTGAGGTGTCTTTTTTACAGCCTGTAAAAGCAAATGTGATTGATATTAATAAGAGGGTAATTATAATTCGTTTCATTTGTTTCAATTTTATCAAATTTGTTTATTGTTGAAAAGGTAATTGTTTTTCGGTAATATATGCTTATTATGAATGTACTAAAACCCGTCCTGGAATTGCTAGGAAGTTTGGGCTTTCTCTTGTATGGCATGAAACTTATGTCAGATGGAGTTCAGAAAAGTGCTGGTGAAAAATTACAGAGAGCCCTTAGTGTAATCACAGGAAACCGATTTGTGGCATTGCTCACAGGTATGGTTGTTACTATGATAATTCAGTCGTCAGGTGCTTCAACTGTCATGGTTGTTACCTTTGTTAATTCTGGCTTGATGACTTTGCCCCAGTCTGTAGGTGTTATTTTTGGTGCTAACATCGGTACTACAATTACAGCCTGGATTGTTTCTATCTTCGGATTTAATTTTAAAATTTCTGCTTTTGCAATTCCTGTCTTTGGATTCGGTTATTTCCTAACTATCTTAATCAAAAAAAGTTCTTATAAAAACCTTGGTGAAGCAATTATGGGTTTTGGTATGCTTTTCCTTGGTTTGTCTGGTCTTTCTGATGTATTTACACCAGAGCAGTTAGGATGGCTTTTTAATATCCACGGAACTGGAGTTCTTTCCATCCTTATTGGATTTGTTGTTGGTATTTTCATTACAGCTTTACTTCATTCTTCATCAGCTTTTTCTGCAATTGTAATTACAATGGCATATAACGGATTAATTTCCTGGGAACTTGCTGCTGCAATGACATTGGGAAGCAACATTGGTTCAACCATTGATGCTGTTCTTGCAGCAATTGGTACTAGTGCTGATGCAAAACGTTCTGCTTTAATCCATGTAATGTTTAACGTATTTGGTACAATACTGGCATTAATCTTCTTTAAGCCATTCTTGTCGCTTGTTATGTTCCTTACTCCAGGTGGTGCTAATTCTAATATTGCAATTCGCATTTCAATGCTCCACACAGTATTCAAAACACTGTCTACAGTGGTTCTTTTACCAATGCAGACAATAATTGTAAAACTTTCTCAGCTTATTATTAAGGATGATAAAGAAGCTGATGCAAAAGTTTATAGACTTGATTTTACTGCTGGACCAAAAGAAAATGCTACAACACATATTATTCAGGTTGAAAAAGCAATTGCCGATATGACTGATGTTGTAACTGATATGTTTGATAAGATTCAAATTGGTGTTACAAAACGTAATGGGGAATTTATTGATAAATATAAACAAGAAATGGTTGATGCTGAAGATTATGTTGATCAGATGCATGAACAGATTACTCATTATCTTGTAAAAAGCCAGACTTTGCAGGTTACAGAAAAACAGCTTGCCCACATCACAAATATGATTCAGATTGTTGATGAACTGGAAAATATGAGTGACAACTGTTATTCAACAATTATGCTGGTCATTAAAAGTATTGAAAGAGATATGGAATTCCAGACTGAAGATATGGAACGTCTTTTACCATATATTGAGTTGGTTCGTCAGTTCCTTCAGTTTATTCAAAGAAACATTAATACTCAGCTTAGTGAAGAAAAACTGGAATTGGCTGCTGAACTTGAGAATGGTATTGATGCCTTTAGAAAAGATCTTAAAAAAGTTGCAAGAAAGCGTCTTGAATGTGGTGCAAATGTTAAAGCCGAACTTCTGTACATTGATGTTGTAAGACGTATTGAAAATATTGGTGATAACTGTTTCAGCATTTCTGAAAGTCTTAGAAACGGTTAATCATAGAATAAAAAATTTTCTAACTAAAAAATTTTTTTTCTAGATTCTAAAGTCTCTTTTAATATTTGTCTCTGTTTGCGGGAGTAACTGGCAATAGGAAATGCAAAATATTCTTCTTTTGTATAGACCTTTACAGAAAGAACTGTGTCTCCATGACTCCACCATTCTTTGCAAAAGTGTCCCAAATTTGCATCTGTAATCTGATTCAAATCTATAAAGCAAAATGATTTATACCACTTAAAAACTTCAATTGTATCTTCTGTGATTATAATTTTGTTTCCTAAAAACTCAGAAACAAATAGAACACTGATGATAATATCAATAAAAAATAAAACCAGATAAATGGTATTAAAAGTTTCTTCATTAACAATAAAAAGTAAACCAGGAATAGAAAGCATTATGAAAATAATTCCAAAAATTAAACTGAGAATACTGTTAATTCCATGAGGATGAATTTTTTTCATATTATTTTCCCTTATTAAGCGTTGGTGTCAGATTTTATATATGAAAGTATATCACGAAAAAATTAAGTGTGAACAGATAAAAAAAGCCCCCAAAGGTTTTGAACCAATGAGGGCTTTCTGATTATCCTAATGTAATTTCAACATTAACTTCTTTTTTTCCTTCAACGAATGGAACAACGCATCCGTCTACTGCTTTACCATCAACAACAAGTGATTTAACACCTTTGCATACATGGTTAGGATTTTTGATTGTAATGTTGTATTTAGCACCCCGGAACAAACGAGTAGCCTTAAATCCATCCCAGCTAGATGGAATAGAAGGGTTAATCATAAGTCCGTCAAAGTCAGGTTTAATACCAAGGATATACTGGCTGATTGCAACCATGTTCCAGGCAGCTGTACCAGTAAGCCAAGAGTTTTTACCCTGACCGTAGTTCTTTCCACCGTTACCAATGTCAGAACCTGCTTCTTTACCACCAATCATCTGTCCGTAAACGTAAGGTTCTGTTTTGTGGATATCAGAAGTTTCTTCTGTGTAGCTAGGTGCTATTTCTGAGTAGTATTTGAATGCCTGGTCACCTTTTCCTGCATAAGCTGCCGCACAGATAATCCATGCATTGTTGTGTGTAAAGATACCACCGTTTTCTTTGTATCCCTGTGGGTATGTTGAAATTTCACCATACTGTACATGATATTTTGTGAATGCTGGGTAGTTCAAAACAAGACCGAATTCACAGTTAAGGTTTTCATCAATAGCTTTAAGTGTTTTTTCTGTAGCATCCTTGTCGATGTCAGACATGATTGCAAAGCCCTGTGGTTCAATGAAGATTTTTGATTCTTCGCAGTCTTTAGAACCCATTTTTTCACCGTTTGCATCATAAGCACGGATGAACCAGTTGCCATCCCAGGCAGATTCCATCATAACTTTCTTCATTTTGTCGATTTCAGCCTGAGCTTTAGCAGCTTCGTCTTTCTTACCAACATGATTTAAGATTGAAACATAGTTTGGACCTGCGAATGTGAACAATGCAGCAACGAATACAGATTCAGCAACTTTAGAATATCCGCCTTCTGCCTTGAATTTAGGGTTTGTATATGTCTGGAAGCTTTCACCTGGTGTGTCAGAGAAACAAGAAAGGTTGATACAGTCGTTCCAGTCAGCTCGCATTGCAAGTGGAAGTCCGTGGGGACCAAGATTGTTTACGATGCGGT